>DATLLB010000322.1:0-3328 GCA_035538075.1 Enhygromyxa sp. | reverse complement strand
CCGAGTCGATGCCCCACAGCGAGATCACGGCGCCCGCGGTCGCGCCCGAGATGGCGTCGATCACCGCGGCCGCGTCCTCATGCCGACAGCGCTGCGAGACCAACAGATCCACGCCGCCACGCAGCAGCACGCCGAGCGCGTCCGACAGGTACACGGTGTCCGAGGGATCGCTGATGCGACGCACCTGAATCCAGCTGCGCTTGTTGGCGCCGAGCCGACCGGTGTCCGAGATGCACACGACGCGCATGTCGTCCGGCACCTCACCGCACAGGGCGACCATGAAGCGGTCGAGGTTGACTCCGCCCGAGGCCGAGATCAGCAGGCGTCGTGCGCCACGGATCGCCGCGCGCAGGACCTCGCGCATGTCCTCGCTCAAGACACCTTCTTGCACGAGCGCCGAGAGGTTGTTGGCGTCCGTCCGCGTGCGACGGAGGTTGAGCACTGGCGTCCTCACCTGCGTGGGCGGCAGCAGGGCGTACATGTAGAAGCCGTCGGAGACCTTGCCCTCGAGGATCTGCTGCCCTTCGACCAGAAATCCCCACTGCCTCGCCAGCCTGCGACAAGCCAGCGCCAGCGCCCGATCGCCGGAGAAGCGCCGCTCGACCAGCTCCGCGCGGCTCGACTTGTTGGTGCCCTCGCGGACCACCCGGATCGAGCCGCCGCCGACGATCTGGATCTCGACGACCTCGTCGTCCTGCATCAGCTCGGTCAGCGGGCCCAGCTCGATCAGCTCGCGAGCGATGCGACCCTTGAGCGGCTCGAGGTCGACCTCGGGCTCGATCTCTCCGGTCCGGCGCATGTCGGCGATCATCGAGCTGATCAGCGCGTTGGCCTGATCGCGATCGCTGTCGGAGACCTTGGCCGAGTGCAGCGGATCGAGCCCGTGAATGTTGACCAACGCGGTCTGGATCACGCGACTCGCGATCTTGTCCAAGTACGCGCTCTCGACCCCCGGCGCAGCCACGCGGCGCGCCGACGTGAACACGGTGTCGTCTTCGATCTCGAGCCCCGGCAGCGCCTCGCCGCGCTCGCCCTCTTCAGGCGGCAGGGCCACGGCCGTGCGGCGCGGCTTGCCGTCCTTGCCCGCGACGTTCAGCTCGGCCCGCTCGCGCGGAGCGATGGCCGGATCGTCGCCGTCGAGCATGATGATGAAGTCGCCGACGTAGATCCGATCGGAGCGACGGACCTTGCGCGGCTTGATGATCTTGCGTCCGTTGACGTAGGTGCCGTTGGTGCTCTCGAGATCGATGACCTCGACCGCTCCCTGCACCCGACGAAAGCGCAGGTGATGCTTCGAGACGTTGGCCCGATCGAGCAACAGCTCGTTGTCGTCTTCGCGACCGACCGAAAACTGGTCGCCCTCAAAGGGGAACCGCTGGGTCCTCCCGCCCTTTTCGTGGACCACGACTGTGAGCACGCCATCGCTTTACCCCGATGCGCGCTCCACCTCAAGCACTCGCTGGCGTGGCTCGGCGCAGTCCCGCGCAAGGACCGCAGAAAGCGCCTGAGCCTGCTCGCCGAGGCCGAGGTATAAGGTTCCGTCGATGAGCTCGCCCGCCCAGCCCACGCCCGAGGACCTCCAGGCCGAGTCGCTCGCGCAAGACATCGCGGCCGAGATGCCCTCGCCCTACTGCCCGGGTCGCTCGATCGCCAGCTGCCCCTCCGAGCCGGCCCGCGAGTTGGAGAACGACATCCTGGCGCTGGCCAAGGAGGGCAAGGATCGCGAGCAGATCGAGGCGATCCTGGTCGACCGCTTTGGTGAAGAGAAGATGGGCAAGGCCCACCAGGCTGAGATCATCGTCGCGATCGTGATCACTGCCGTGGTGGCTCTGATTGCAATCGTCATGATGGCTCGCAAGTGGCTGCGCCCTGCTGCTGTGGTTGCAGCCCCGGTCGCCGCCGCGAGCCCGCTCGCCAAGGTCAGCGCCGACGAGCTCGATCGGCTCGAGGACGAGCTCGACGAAATCGACGGGGTTTGAATCTCGCTAGCCGGCGGGCCGGTTTGTTCGACATCGACAAACCGACCCGCGAGTTTGGCACTACAGGACGCAATTGCTCTGCCGGTATCGGCTGGACCAGTTCCAAGTATCAAACACACCATTCGACAAGCTGTGATCGTACTCGCGCAGGCCGTACGGGGGGAGCGGATCGTTGAAGCCGTTGTAGGTGTGGGTTGCGATGTCGCCCGCGCTGAAGTTCGCGCTCCAAACCGTGGTCCAGCTGCTGTCGTGGGCACAGGCCGCCGCGGGCTGGATCTTCTTGTACTTGAGCACGTCGGTCACGGTCCCGCTGTCGACGCAGACGGCCCCGTAGTACCGGTCGACTTCGTCGTTATTGCGCCACGCGCTCAATGTGTTCTGATCGGCGTAGCAGACTCCCGAGGTGTAGAGACAGTGATTGGTCGTCCAGCTGTCACACTCGACCGCGAGGGCGGCATACGGAGCGATGTCTTGCTGCGCCCAGCCCTGGGGCTTGAACGCCGTGACCTCGTCCCAGGACGGGACCTCGCCCTTGGCCGCCAAGTTAGACTGCAGCCGCAGAAGCCCCTCGGGGACCTCGGCTCCGGGCTCGGAGAGGGCCCAGAAAATCTCGGCCGCGGTGGCGTCGAAAAAGGTGGGGCTGCTCGTCCAGTTCAGTCCATTCGACGAGAATTCGGTCATCGAAACGCCGGATTCGTCGATGTGGAACCAGATGGTGTGGTCTCCGGGCAGATCGATGATGGTGGTCGCCCCGTGGTCGCCCGCGGGGGTAAAGTCGAGATCATCCTCCGGCTCGAGCGGCTCGCTACCGGGCTCGGAATGGTCGAATGTGGGCTCGCCGATCACGTCGGCCGTGACGTTTTGCGGCCCCTCGTCGATTTCGAGCGCCAGGCTCTCCTGGTCGGTCGTCGAGTCATCACAACCCGAGCCAATCAGCAGAGCGACAAAAGCCAGAGAGTTCACTACCACGATTTTCTTGCTTCGATCGAACATAATCGGACTGTAGAGATCGGAATCTCAGCGGTCAAGACAGAACCGCGCTCGAACAATCGTGTGTTTTAATCCCAACCTCTGGCTATGAGCAATTCGTGGGATCGCAACGTCGGGCGAGTCGTCGAAATACTGCTACAAGTATTATCGATCATCCGATCGGACAGGAGATGGCAGCCAATGCAGTCTCTTTAATTACTTCCGCTTCACCACGACAATGTAGGCAGATGTACATTGAAACTCGGCCCGGCAAGTCTCAAAACAGCGACGGCCGCGAGCGAGCTCGCGGCCGTCAGTCCCAAAGTTACAAGTTGATCGCGAGAGTCGCCAATCACTTCTTCTTCGATGGCCCCTTCTGC
>DATLLB010000321.1:0-17527 GCA_035538075.1 Enhygromyxa sp. | reverse complement strand
GCGCCGACGGCCATGCGACGGTCGGCGCCGTCGTAGCGGAACCGCACCACGCCCGGCACGACCGGGGTCAGGAACGGGATGTGCCGCGGTCGCACGCCCAACTCGCCGAGGGCCGCAGGGATCTGCACGCCCTCGACCTCGATCGGGCCCTTCTCGCCGGCGGGCTTGCCACCCTCAGCAAGACGCAGGTCCACGCGCCCGTCGGGCGTGAGGATGTCGAGGTTCAGCAGTTCAGCCATCGGTTCAGCTCGCCTTCTTCTCGGTCTGCTTCTTGGCCTCTTCGTCGAGGAATTTCTTGTAGGACTCGATGACCTCGCTGATGCCGCCCTTCATGTAGAAGAACTGCTCGGGGATGTCGTCGTGCTTGCCCTGGATGATCTCCTCGAAGGAGGAGATGGTCTCCTCGAGCGGGAGCTGCTTGCCATCGGCGCCGGTGAACACCTTGGCGACGTCGAAGGGCTGGCTGAGGAACTTCTGGATCTTGCGGGCGCGGGCGACCAGGACCTTGTCGTCCTCCGAGAGCTCGTCCATGCCGAGGATCTTGATGATGTCCTGCAGCTCCTTGTACTTCTGCAGGATCCGCTGGACCTCGCGGGCGACCCGGTAGTGGCGGTCGCCGACGACCTCGGGGGTCAAGATCGTGCTCGAGGAGTCGAGCGGGTCGACGGCCGGGTAGATGCCGATCTCGGTCAGCGCGCGGCTGAGCACCGTGGTCGCGTCCAAGTGCGCGAACGCGGTCGCGGGCGCGGGGTCGGTCAAGTCGTCGGCGGGCACATAGATGGCCTGCACCGAGGTGATCGAGCCCTTGGTGGTCGTGGTGATGCGCTCCTGCAGCGCGCCCATCTCGGTCGAGAGCGTGGGCTGGTAACCGACGGCGCTGGGGATACGACCCAGCAACGCGGACACCTCGGAGCCGGCCTGCGTGAACCGGAAGATGTTGTCGACGAACAACATCACGTCCTGGCCCATCTCGTCGCGGAAGTACTCGGCCTGGGTCAGCGCCGAGAGGGCCACGCGAGCGCGGGCGCCCGGCGGCTCGTTCATCTGGCCGTAGACGAGCGCGACCTTGGAGGCGTCGGTGTCGACCTTGTGGACCTCGCGGTTGTGCTCGTCCCAGTCGGCCTTGATGACGCCCGACTCGATCATCTCGAAGTAGAGGTCGTTGCCCTCGCGGGTGCGCTCGCCGACGCCGGCGAAGACCGAGTAGCCGCCGTGGGTCTTGCCGACGTTGTTGATGAGCTCCATCAGCAACACGGTCTTGCCCACGCCGGCGCCGCCGAACAGGCCGATCTTGCCGCCGCGCCGGTAAGGCGCGAGCAGGTCGATGACCTTGATGCCGGTCGGGAACGCCTCGACCTTGACGCTCTGGTCGGTGAACTCGGGCGCCTTGCGGTGGATCGCCCGGGTCTCGGTCGCGCCGATCGGGCCGCGCTCGTCGACCGGCTGGCCGATCACGTTCATGATCCGACCGAGCACGCTCTTGCCAACCGGCATCAGGCTCGGGCTGCCGGTGTCGCGCACCTTCATGCCGCGGACCAAGCCGTCGGTGGTGTCCATCGAGATCGCGCGGACGGTCCGCTCACCGAGGTGCATGGCGACCTCGGCGACGAGGTTGTCGGGCTGATCGCTGATCGAGGGGTTGGTCAGCACCAGCGCGTTGTTGACCTCGGGCAGCTCGCCTTCGAACTCGACGTCGATGACCGGGCCGATCACCTGGGTGATGTGGCCGACGCGGGCGCCGCTGTGCGGCTCGCCCACGGCGACGCCCGAGCTGGCGGGGCTGGGTGCGCCGAATCCCGGCAAGGTGGGCGCACCGGGCTTGGAGCCGGCGAGCGGCGGCGAGAACAACGAGGGCTTCGTGTCGTCGGACATGGTCTTCCTGTTAGCCTTTCAGGGCCTCGGCGCCGCCGATGATCTCCATCAGCTCCTTGGTGATGGCAGCCTGGCGTTCGCGGTTGTACTGGAGGGTGAGCTCACCGATCAGCTCGGTGGCGTTGTCGGTCGCCGAGTCCATGGCCGAGCGACGCGCGGCGACTTCGGAGGCGACGGAGTTGTAGAGCGCCTGCTGGACCGCGGTCTCGACCGCGACCGGCAGCAGGTGATCGAGCAGTTGCTTGGTGTCGGGCTCGAACGCCCGGATGGCGTGTGCGACGGCCGGACGAGCGGCGTCGGGCTGGCCGTCGCCGTCTGCGTCCACAGCTTCGGGCATCGGGACGGGCAGCAGGCGATCGTCGTGCACCTCTTGGGTGATGACGTTCTTGAAGTAGTTGAAGACCAGCCGAACCTCGCCAACGCGCAGGGCATCCTCGCCGACGGCGAAGTTACCCTGGAAGAGCGCCATGGCCTCGAGCGCGGCCAGCTTGGCGATGCCGACCACCTCTTCGGGCTTGGCCGGCGCCGGGTGGTGGGCGATGTTCTTGGCCCGACCCGCGCGGTTGTAGGACTTGAGATAGTCACGACCCTTGCGGCCGATCGTGATGATGTAGACCTCGCGGTCCTCCGCCCACAACGTCTTGACCATGCGCTCGACGGTGCGGTTGACCGACGAGTTGAAGCCGCCGCACAAGCCACGGTCGGCGGTCACGACCACGATCGCGACCGCGTTCTCGCGGGCATGGCTGTGCAGCAGCGGGTGCTCGGCGGAGCTGGCATCGAGCTCGCGCAGGATCTCGCCGGTGATGGCGGCCATGCGCACGCCGTACTGCCGCGCGTTCTCCATCGCCGTCTGAGCCTTGCGCAGGCGCGCGGCGGCGATGCGGCTCATCGCCGAGGTGATCTTGCGCGTGCTCTTGACCGAGCCGATGCGGTTGCGGATTTCCTTGAGGTTGGCCATCGCGACTTACTCGGCGGGTGCGGGGCTCAGGTGGAGGCCTTCTCGACGGGGGGCTTCCACTCGGCCTTGAACTTCTCGAGCGCGGCCGCCAGCTCCTTGTCGGCCTCCTCCATCTCCGGCTTCTTCTTGGCGTTGCGGATGTCGTCCAGCAGCGCCGAGCGATCGGCCTTCATCCACTTGTGGAGGTCGGACTCGAAGGCGCGCACGTGCTTGACCTCGACGCCGTCGAGGTAGCCCTTGGTGCCGGAGAAGATCGACACGACCTGCAGCGCGACGTCGAGCGGCTGGTACTGGGCCTGCTTGAGCAGCTCGACCATCCGCTCGCCGCGGGCGAGCTGATCGCGGGTGGCCTGGTCGAGGTCCGAGGCGAACTGCGCGAACGCTTCGAGCTCGCGGTACTGGGCCAGCGTGGTGCGCAGCGGACCGGCGTGGCGGCGCATCATGGGGATCTGCGCCGAGCCACCCACGCGCGAGACCGAGAGACCGACGTTGATGGCCGGACGCACGCCGCGGTGGAAGAGGTTGGACTCGAGGAAGATCTGCCCGTCGGTGATCGAGATGACGTTGGTCGGGATGTAGGCCGACACGTCACCGGCCTGGGTCTCGATGATCGGCAGAGCCGTCAGCGAGCCGGCGCCCTCCTTGTTCGAGAGCTTGCAGGCGCGCTCGAGCAGGCGGCTGTGCAGGTAGAAGACGTCGCCCGGGTACGCCTCGCGGCCCGGCGGGCGGCGGAGCAGCAGCGACAGCTGGCGGTACGCGACCGCCTGCTTCGACAAGTCATCATAAATGAGCAGCGCATGGCCGCCGCGATCGCGGAAGTACTCGCCGAGCGTGACGCCGGTGTACGGCGCGAGGAACTGCAGCGGCGCCGACTCGGAGCTGCCGGCGACGACGACGATGGTGTACTCCATCGCCCCTTCACGGCGCAGACGCTCGACGACCGAGGCGACGGTCGACTGCTTCTGACCGATCGCCACGTACACGCAGACCATGTTCTGGCCCTTCTGATTGATGATCGTGTCGACGGCGATCGCGGTCTTGCCGGTCTGACGGTCACCAATGATCAGCTCGCGCTGGCCACGGCCGATCGGAACCATCGAGTCGATGGCCTTGAGGCCGGTCAGCATCGGCTCGTGCACCGACTTGCGGGCGATGATGCCGGGCGCCTTGATCTCGATCGGGCTGCGCTCGCTGGCATCGATCGCGCCGAGCCCGTCGATCGGCTCGCCGAGCGCGTTGACGACTCGGCCCTTCATCGCCTCGCCGACCGGCACCGACATGATCGTGCCGGAGCGCTTGACGATGTCGCCCTCCTTGATCAGCTGGTCGTTGCCGAGCAACGCCACGCCGACGTTGCCCTCTTCGAGGTTGAGGACCATGCCCCGCACGCCGTGCGGGAAGTCGAGCATCTCGCCGGCCATGGCCTTGGCGAGGCCGTAGACGCGGGCGATGCCGTCACCCACGGTGAGGACGGTGCCGGTCTCCTCGACCGAGGTCGAGGTGTCGTGGCCCTGGATCTGCTCGCGGATGATGCGGCTGATTTCGTCGGCTCGGATTTCCATGTTTGAAGAACCTTGTCTCTGAGAGCGAGTCAGCCCGGAGCGGGCGTGAGGCGAGTCAGCCCGGCGAGCGGGCGTGAGGCGAGTCAGCCCGGCGAGCGGGCGTGCAAAGAGCTGCGGAGCTTGTCGAGGGAGGTCCGCACGCTGCGGTCGAGGGTGATGCTGCCCACGTGGGCGACGAGGCCACCGATCAGCTCGGGATCGACCTCGGTCTCGAGCAGCACTTGCTTGCCCGTGGCCGCCTCGAGCGCGGACTTGATGCGAGTCTGGGCGCCGGCATCGAGGGCGGCGGCCGACTTGACCGTGGCCCGGATGCGGCCGGCGGCCTCGTCGGCGAGGTCGCGGAAGTGGAGATAGATCTGCTCGATGCCGCTGATGCGTCCGCGCTCGAGCACCAGCTCGAGGAACTTGCGGACGTTGGGGTCGGCGCCGATGCGACCGAGCACGACCTCGAGGATGGCGCGGCGCTTCGTGAGCGAATGGTGGCCGGCCGCGAGCACCTTGATGAGGTCGTGCTCGCCCGAGGGATCGCTGGCGTCGTGCGTCTTGCAGGCCGCGGTGAAGTCCGCGAGGTTCTGCAGGTAGCGGTCGCGCACCGCGGGGGTGTTTGCGAGCTGGAGGAGCGCTCGAGCGTAGCGCTTGGCGAGGCTTCCGCTGATCATCTCAGTTCACCGTCCCGGCCTGGTTGTTGATATCGGTCTTGGCGACCTCGTCGATCCACGCGTCGACGAGCCGGCGCTGATCGGTGGGCGCGAACGTGGAGCGGATCGCCGCCTCGGCGCGGGCCAAGGCTTGCTCGACGATCTCCTTCTCGAGCTCGGCGCGACGCTGGGCCGCCTCGCGCTCGGCCGCACGCTCGGCCGCCTGCTTGATCCGGGTGGCCTGCTCCTGCGCGTCGGCGATGATGCGCGCGTGCTCGGCCTCGGCGGCCGTCCGCGCGGCTGCACGGATGTCGGTGACCTCGGTCTCGAGCGCGGCAATCTTGGTCTCGTACTCGCGGAACAGCGCCTCGGCCTCGGACCGAGCCTTGGTCGCGCGCTCGAGCTCGAGCCGGACGGCGTCGCTGGCCTCGGCGTTGGAGCTGCGCAGGTTCTTGAACAGGATCTTGTTCAAGAGCAGCAGCAGCACGATGAAGTTGATGACGATCAGCAGGAACCCGGTCCGGCCGTCGGCACCGGGGCCGCCGAGGAAGCCGTCGCCGAGCCACTTGATGCCGCCGTGGCCGTGCTCGGTCGCGTCCTCACCGTGCGTGGGCGGGCTCGCCAGCGTGATGACGGGAGCGAGCCAGACCGCGGCGAACGAGGCGATGATCAAACCGAAGCGGTTCATGCCGACCTCCCGAGCACCTGCGAGGTGATGTTCTGCGCGAGCGAGTCGACCCGCCCGCTGAGCTCGGCGCGGGCCTGCTCGACCTCGCGCGAGAGCACGGCCTTGCGGGCGTCGAGCGACGCGGCGGCTTCACGCCGCGCATCGCCGACGATCGCCGCCTCCTGCTCGTCCGCTTCGCGGCGGCGATCCGAGCGGATCGTCATCGCCTCGTCGCGGGCCTTGGCCAAGCGCGCGACGTAGTCGCGCTCGGTGGCCGTGGCTCGCTCGCGCAGCTCGGCGGCGTCCTCGAGCGCGCCGCCGATTCGCTTGGCGCGACGCTCCTTGACCTCGAGCCACGGCTGAAACAGCACGAAGTTGAGGACGACGAGCAAGAACAGGAACAGCAGCGCCTGAAGGAAGATGGTGTTGTCGATGTCGACGACCGGCAGCGACTCGGATGCAAGCGCGATGAGCATGAGGTCCTGGCCCGAAGGCGCGTGGCAGGTAGCACGCGCTTGGAGCCACGTCAACGGGCCGGCACGGGCTCGCGCACGCCCCTAGACGCAGGTTTTCGCAGGTTTGCCCAATTCGTGGATCGCCGCCGATGGGGTCGTCGCACACGCAAATTCAGCACTCGTGCACGGGCTCGCGAGCCTGCGCGATGCGGCCCCGATCCCGGCTCTGCGCCTTCGGCGTTGCAACCTATTTAAGGCTCACGGGCGCAGGACGATCTCGGCTCACTCGGCCACCGCCTGCAGCGAGGCGGAGTGCTCCTCGGACATCGTGCAGTGGCCCTCGAAGAACGAGCCCTTCTCGATCATGAGGTTCGGCGTGGTCAGGTTGCCCTGCACGCGCGCGGGCGACTGGATGCTGAGCGACTCGCTCGCGCTCACGTCTCCGCGCACGCGACCCTGCACGACCACGGTCGCGGCCCGAATGTTGGCTTCGACCTCGGCGCTCTCGCCGATGATCAAGGTGCCGTCCGTCTGGATCTCGCCCGAGAAGCGACCATCGATGCGGACCGTGCCCTCGAAAGTGAGCTTTCCGTCGAACTTCGATCCTTTACCGAGGATGGTCGTGATGTCTTCGCCGGTCATCGCTGGTGTTCCGGCGACCAACTTACGAGATCCCGCGGCTGCGAGACACCCTGCAAACCCGTTCCGCATGCTGGCCAATCGCCGCGCTCGCCGCGCTCGACCTTCGCTCGCAACGAGCCCTGTTTGCAGCGATCGCCGCACAAATCCCGTAGCTTCGCCCACGCGCAGGCTTTTGGCACTGGCCGTTGGATCGTCGGCGTGTAGCCATGGAAATCAAAGCGGCTCTCTCATACGCTGGGCCCGGGTGTCGATCCTCGAAGACAGCGGGCCGCAGCCCCTTCAAGACGGCGACGATCGGGCAGAGGGGCAGATGGCGCTGGCGGCCTGCTTTTCGCGAGCGCGTCTAATCCTCGCGGCGTTGGTCGCGGGCGTCAAAGAAGGTGACGCCGTCATCGTCGCCACCGATCACAACGGCTTTCCGGTCGCGCAGCGAGTGATCGAGCGACCCAAGGATCTGCCGCACGCGGTGGTGATCGGTCGCCACAACCGCTGCGCGCTCGCGATCCCCGGCGACAGCCGCGTGAGCCTGCGACACCTGCTGCTCACCGCGTGGCCGGGCCAGGGTCCGCTGCGCTTTCGCGGCTACGATCTCGGCGGGCGTGCGGGCGTGCTGCTGGCTGATGGCAAGCGCGTGCCGGGCTTCTCCGCGCATGGACAAGTGGCGCTCGCGTTCGGCAGAACTTCGCTGTTCGTGCTGCCGGGTGGTGAGGTCGGCAAGCAGATGCTCTCGGGTGAAGAGGCCGATGCGTTTCGCAAGTTGACCGGCCTCGACACCTCCGGCGCCGGTCATCGGCTCGCCATCTCCGCGATGGCCGAGCCCGGCGTGGCCGAGATCGGCGGCTACCGCCCGATCGACGTCGACGTGCGGCCCGAGTCGCGGGGCGTGCTGCGGCTGCGCTCGACCAAGAGCGACCGCGCCCGCAACACCAACCGCGGCAAGCGACGCGACGACTCCAGCCAGGTGCGCGAGCTCGAGATCGACAGCGAGCAGCTGCAGCGCGGCTTGTTGATCGGCCGCTACAGCGATCGCTGCTCGCTGGCCGGACAAGGCCGCAACCTCTCGCGCGTGCATGCGCTGGTCACCGAAGAGGGCCCGAACTCGTTGCTCGTCTACGACCTCGCCAGCACCAACGGCGTGCGCCCGGCAGGACAGAGCGAAGGACCAAGCCACCCGGTCGTGCGCATGACCGCCGACGATCCGTGCATGCTCGGTCACTTCGAGCTGTCGTGGCAGCCATCCGAGCGCCCGACGATTCACTGAGCGGACTTTCTCCACGGCTGAATCGCCCGCCACGCCGCACCCGAAACGGCGATCGCGCGAGTCTGCAACGTTGTGCCGCTGCGGTTCGTGGACCGGTCGACGCATCTCGGGGGCTCACGAAAACCCTGAAATGTGTTAGTCCGCCGTCGCCGGGCTGACGCATCAGCCCATCCCATCCACGAGGATCTCCACGATGAGCAGCGCAAGCCAAGCGAGCGCCAATCCCTTAGACCGACTCGTCAAAGCCCTGACCTCCACGATCTCCTTGAAGATCGTCATGATGGTCACGGGCTTGCTCGGCGCCGGGTTCGTGTTCTTTCACATGCTCGGGAACCTGCAGGTGTTCCTGGGCCGCGACGCCTACAACGACTACGCCGAGTTCATGCAGAGCCTCGGGCCGCTGCTGTGGCTGGCGCGCGGCGGGCTGGTGACGATCCTGGCGCTGCACGTAGCGACCTCGATCGTGCTGTTTCGGCGCAACTCGTCGGCTCGGCCGACGCCCTACGCCGGGCTCAAGCAGCGCCGCACCTCGATCGCCGCGCTGTACATGACCGAGCTCGGGATCGTGCTGCTGCTGTTCATCATCTATCACATCCTGCACTTCACGTCCGGCGTGGTCAGCGTGGACTTCAACGGCGTGAACCACTTCGAGCTGCAGCAGATGGGTGAGAACGGCCTGCGCCGTGACCTCTACACGCACTTCATCGTCAGCTTCCAGCAGCCGGCGATCGCGATCTTCTACATCGTCGCCAGCATCGCGCTCGCGGCTCACCTCGCGCACGGCGTGACCTCGGCGTTCAAGACCGCCGGCCTGGCGATCGGTCGTTGGCGGGTGCCCTTCGAGGTGCTCGGGCCTGCGTACGGGATCATCATCGGCCTCGGCAACATCTCGATGCCGCTCGCGGTGTGGGCCGGCTTCATTGGCCTGGAATGAACTGACTCGAAAGATTTGGGAGCGAACAAACCCATGGAACTCAACGCCAAGATTCCCTCGGGTCCGATCGAGAAGAAGTGGGACAAGGCCCGCTTCGAGCTCAAGCTGGTCAATCCGGCCAACAAGCGCAGGCACAAGCTGATCGTGGTCGGCACCGGTCTGGCCGGGGCCTCGGCCGCGGCCACGCTCGGCGAGCTCGGCTACGAGGTCGAGTGCTTCTGCTTCCAGGACAGCCCGCGCCGCGCCCACTCGATCGCCGCGCAAGGTGGCATCAACGCGGCCAAGAACTACCAGAACGACGGCGACAGCGTCTTTCGGCTGTTCTACGACACGGTCAAGGGCGGCGACTACCGCTCGCGCGAGGCCAACGTCTACCGGCTCGCGCAGGTGTCGACCGCGATCATCGATCAGTGCGTGGCCCAGGGCGTGCCGTTCGCCCGCGAGTATGGCGGCCTGCTGTCCAACCGCTCGTTCGGCGGCGCGCAGGTCTCCCGCACCTTCTATGCGCGCGGCCAGACCGGCCAGCAGCTGCTGCTCGGCGCCTACCAGGCGCTCAACCGCCAGATCGCGCGCGGCAAGGTCCGCATGCACACGCGCACCGAGATGCTCGATCTCGTGGTCATCAACGGCCACGCGCGCGGCATCATCACGCGCAACCTCGTGACCGGTGAGATCCAGCGCTGGGCCGGCGACGCGGTGCTGCTCGCGACCGGCGGCTACGGCAACGTCTTCTACCTGTCGACCAACGCGATGGGCAGCAACGTGACCGCGACCTATCGCGCGTACAAGCGCGGGGCCGGGTTCGCCAACCCCTGCTTCACGCAGATCCACCCGACCTGCATCCCGGTCAGCGGTCACTACCAGTCGAAGCTGACGCTGATGTCGGAGTCGCTGCGCAACGACGGTCGGGTCTGGGTCCCGCGCAACAAGGACGACATCAAGAAGGATCCGAGCAGCATCCCGCCCGCGGATCGCTACTACTACCTCGAGGAGCGCTACCCGAGCTTCGGCAACCTGGTCCCGCGCGACGTGGCCTCGCGCGCGGCCAAGAAGGTCTGCGACGACGGCTACGGCGTGGGCGCGACCGGCCAGGCCGTGTATCTCGACTTCGAGACCGCCATCAAGCGCGACGGCGCCCAGGCGATGGTCGATCGCTACGAGAACCTGTTCGAGATGTATGAGCGCATCACGGGCGAGAACCCGTACAAGTCGCCGATGCGCATCTACCCGGCCGTCCACTACACGATGGGCGGGCTGTGGGTCGACTACAACTTGATGAGCAACATCCCCGGACTGCATGTGCTCGGCGAGGCCAACTTCTCCGATCACGGCGCCAACCGGCTCGGCGCCTCGGCGCTGATGCAGGGGCTCGCGGACGGCTATTTCGTGATCCCCTACACGATCGGCCACTACATCGCGACGCAGTTCCAGGGCGCGGTTACGACCGAGCACCCGGAGTTCGCCCGCGCCGAAGCGGAGGTCCGCGAGCGCACGCGCAAGCTGCTGTCGATCGGCGCCTCGGCCAAGGGCGAGCGCAAGAGCGTCGACGACTTCCACCGCCGACTCGGCCACATCATGTGGGAGTACTGCGGCATGGCTCGCAACGCGGGCGGGCTGCAGAAGGCGCTGGCGGCCATCCCCGAGCTGCGCGAGCAGTTCTGGAAGCAGGCCTACGTGCCCGGCGGCGCCGACGAGTTCAACCCCTGGCTCGAGAAGGCCGGCCGGGTCGCCGACTTCCTCGAGTTCGCCGAGATGATGTGTCACGACGCGCTCTACCGCGACGAGTCCTGCGGCGGTCACTTCCGCGAGGAGCATCAGGACGCCAAGGGCGAGGCCAAGCGCGACGACGAGAACTTCGCCCACGCGGCGGTCTGGGAGTACCAGGGCGTCGGCACCAAGCCCAAGCTCCACAAGGAGCAACTCGTGTTCGAGAACATCAAGCTGACCACGCGGAGCTACGAGTAATGGAGATCAAGCTCAAGATCTGGCGGCAGAACGGGCCCAAGCAAGAGGGCTACTTCGAGGATCACAAGGTCGAGGCCAACCCCGACATGTCGTTCCTCGAGATGCTCGACGTGCTCAACGAAGGCTTGCTGACGGCCGGCAAGGACCCGGTCTCGTTCGACCACGACTGCCGCGAAGGCATCTGTGGCGCCTGCTCGATGGTCATCGACGGTCAACCGCACGGCCCGCGGCGAGGCACGACCGCGTGTCAGCTGCACATGCGCGAGTACAGCGACGGCGCCGAGATCACGATCGAGCCGTGGCGCGCCAAGGCGTTCCCGATCATCAAGGATCTGGTCGTCGACCGCGGCGCCTTCGATCGCATCCAGCGGGCCGGCGGCTACGTCTCGGTCAGCACCGGCTCGGCGGTCGACGCCAACACGCTGCCGATCGGCAAGGACATCGCCGACGAGGCCTTCGACTACGCCGCGTGCATCGGCTGTGGCGCGTGCGTGGCCGCGTGCCCGAACGCCTCCGCCATGCTGTTCGTGGGTGCCAAGGTCGCCCACCTGGCCCTGCTTCCGCAGGGTGCCGTCGAGCGCCGCGCTCGGGTCCGCAACATGATCCAGCAGATGGACACCGAGGGCTTCGGCGGCTGCACCAATCACGGCGAGTGCTCGGCCTACTGCCCCAAGAAGATCAGCTTCGACGCGATCGAGATCCTCAACCGCGAATACTGGCGGGCCGGGATTTCGCGTAGCTAGCCGAACCTCTGGCTGTTTCGACAGCCACCATCAACCCGGCCCTGGCGAGAGTCACGAGGCCGGGTTGATGCTTTTTGCCCCTATGGTCATTGGATCACCGCCCGGAGATTTGTAATCCACCTGGCAATTGATTACACATTGGCCAAAAGGTCAGCAATATTTGTAGTGACATAATGTGGAGAGTCTGGGCAGGATTTTCCCCATTCAAGCCCGCAGTACATCCTCGACGGCGACAGCTCGCGCGTCGGCGCTCTCGGCGAATCTCGCCGCAACCCAGTTTGGGTCGCAGCGCTTCGCCGTGCTGATGAAGCTGACCGAGGGCGATCCTGCAGAGCTGTACCTCGCCGAGGATCGCCGCTTGCAGCGCCGCATCACGCTCAAGCTGCTGCACGCCGAGCGCAACTACGACGCCGAAGCGGCGGCCGTGCTCGAGCGCGAGGCTCGACTGCTGAGCCGCATCGATCATCCCAACGTGGTCTCGGTCTACGACTTCGGTCGCTTCGGCGTGGAGCTGTGCATGACGATGAGCCCGATCGGACGCGACGCGCTCGATGAGTGGCTGGCGCAGGGACAGCCAAGCCAGACGCGCGTGCTCGAGGTCTTGTGCGAGGCAGGTCGCGGGCTCGCGGCCGCCCACGCCGCGGGCGTCGTGCACGGCGATCTGACGCCGCGTCGCATTCGCGTCGACGAGCGCGGCAAGGTCTCGCTGGTCGACTTCGATCGCGCCGTCGATCTCACGCCGGAGCCGAGCGCGTGGGAGCAGGACGGGCCGCCGCTCGAGCTCGACTACGATCTCGACTACGTGGCGCCGGAGACTCGCGCGACCGGCTTGCGCGACGCGTTGTCCGATCAGTTCAGCTTCTGTGCGATCGCCTGGGAGGCGCTGACCGGACGGCGCGCGCCCGAGGATCCGAGCCGCAGCGCGATCTTTCGCGAGGTCCGCCGCGATCCGGTCTACCAAACGCTCGCGCGAGGGATGGCGCGCCATCCGACCGATCGCTGGCCGAGCATGGTCGAGCTGGTCGAGGCGCTCACGCCGAGCAAGCGCTCGTTGGGGGCACGAGCGCTCGAACGACTGCGACGCGGCAAATTGTTGTGAGCTTGGCGCTCACGCCTTGTAGAAGATGGTGACCGTGAGGCAGTGAAACTCGCGGTCGGAGCTCTGCGTGACGGTCGTGTCGACGATCTCGATCTTGCCCATCGACTCGATCCACTCGGTGATGCGCTCGCCGAGCATCTCTCGCTCGCGGGCCTTCGTGGCCGAGAACACCTTCACTCCGTTGTACAACGCCGGCATGTCCGCTCCTCGGATGAGGCTCCCGTGTACCATCCGGGCTTTCGATCGCAAAGGAAAAATCCGCGGAGGGTGTAGGCGGAAAGCGCGATGCACGGGCGTGCAAGGCTCACGTTCGCGCGCCACAATCCGGCCCATCCATGAGCGAAACTGACGCATGGTCCACCGTGCGCGTGGCGATGCCCGATGTGGCGACCGACCGCGACACACTGATCGAGGCGACTGACCGGATCGAGGGCTTGGCCGCCCTGCTGGCCGACGATGACCACGTCGGCGGCGTCGAGGTCCGCGATCCCAGCTGCATCACCGATGGTCCCGACTTCGTCGCGGTCGAGCGACCCGAGCTGATCGCCTACACGACGCCGGCCGGGCGCGAGGCGGTGATCGAGCTGGCGCGCGAGCTGGCGCAGCAGCTCGGCTTGCACGTGACGATCGAGGCGGCCGATCACGTCGGCGACGACTGGCGCGACGCGTGGAAGCGCTACTATCGGCCATTGAAATTCGAGTCGGGCTCGATTCGGTTGTTGATTCGGCCGAGCTGGATCGAGCGGGCGCCTGGGGATCCGGAGCGCGAGCTGGTGCTCGATCCGGGTCGCGCGTTCGGCACGGGACTGCACGAGAGCACGCGTCTGTGTCTGCGGGCGATGGTCGAGCTGGCAGGTCAGTCACTCGCGCCCGCCCGAGTGGCGACCCAACGGGTCGCAGGAGGGCCGGGGGGCCCCCCGGAATGCGAAGCATTTTTGGGGGGGTGTTTCGGCTCCGAGCCGAAACCCCTAAGGGCGATCGATCTTGGTTGTGGGTCGGGGATTCTCGGGCTCGCGGCCGCTCGGCTGTGGCCGGAGCTGCTCGAGCCGGGGGCCCTGACGCTCGTCGATCATGATGCGGAGTCGATCGCTACCGCTTGTGAGAATGCGGAGATCAACGGCATGGCGGCGCCGGTGCAGTTCTTGAGCGTCGCGCTCGACGGTCCCGAGCCGCCGCCCGTGCTGCTCGAGCTGGGCTTGGCCGATCTGATCCTCGCCAACATTCGGCCGGCGATCTTGATCCCGTGTGCGCGGGCGATCGTAGCCTTGCTCGCGCCCGGCGGGACGCTGGTGCTGTCGGGCATCTTGGATGAGGAAGGCGACTCGGTTCGGGCTGCGTACCCGGACTTAGAATTGCTCGACCGCCCGCGCGACGGCGACTGGTGTGCGCTCGTGCTGCGCCGCGCATAGGCTTGGCTCATGAGCATGCGAGCGTTCACGCCCGAGGGCGTCGAGCCGCAGCCGGGCGCGACGATCGAGCTCGACGACGACGAGTCGCACTACCTCGTCAAGGTTCGTCGCGCGCGGATCGGCGACGCGCTCGAGCTGCTCGACGGCCGCGGCGGCGCTTGGGTGGCGACGCTGCGATCGGCCGGTCGGCGAGCGCAGGTCGAGGTCGGCGCGGCGCTGCAGATCACCGAGCCGCCGACGCGAGTGGTGTTGCTCGGCCTGCCCGATCAACCCGCGACGCTCGAGGCCCTGACCGGCGCGAGCGAGCTGGGAGCGACGCACGTCGTCCTAGTCGCGTGCGAGCGCAGCCAGGGCCGCACGCCCTCCGCTGCGCGCTTGCAACGGATCCTGCGAGCGTCGCAGCGTCAGTGCGGTCGCGTGCGCCCGCTCGAGCTCATCGGCGGCCCGCCCGACGATCCACTCCCGCTAGCCCGCGCGCTCGAGCTGCACGAGGATCTACCCGGAGTGTTCGCATGGGAGACATTGCGTGACGTCGACAGCGAGATCGGCAGTACCGCAGGCGGCTTGCGTCTGCTGGTCGGCCCCGAAGGCGGACTGACGGCGCCAGAGGTGCAGGTCCTCCGCAACGCCAACTTTCGCGCCGTCAGCCTCGGCCCGTACGTGCTGCGCACGCCCACCGCGGTGATCGCGATTTTGGCTCGCTTCCTTGCCCCCACACAGCCAGCGGTCGACTGAGCCACATCCAAGCCCCCCTTCGGGGGGCACTACGTGCGGTCGAAAACCACGAACCGATCCGCTTCGCTCGCACAGCGAGCGAACGGCCGCTAAGCGGCCGCCCGCGGCTCACCTCACCGCCCTCCGCGGGGGGGCTAAGTAGCCGCGGGGGGGCCAAGTAGGTTACCGTCCGGGCGTGCGCCTTTCGCCCGAGGCCGGCCGTGTCGAGGTGTCGCGCAAGCGTGTGCCGATTCGGCGGCGGCCGATGCCCTGCCCTCACTGTGATGTCGAGCTGCTCGATCCCGAGCTGGCCGCGACCGCCAACGCGAGCTGCCCGAGCTGCGGCCTGCCGCTGCGCGCCGTCGAGGTCGCAGGTTTCTGGCGCCGCACCGCGGCGGGCCTGCTCGACTTCGCGCTGCTGCTCGCGACCGCGGGACCGATCGCATGGGGCCTGCATCGGCTGATCGATCCGCTGCCGATCGCCCCGGACGCGCGCGGGCTCGATCTGTGGCTGAGCTTGCTGACCGCCGACTTCGGGCTGCTGCTGAGCCGCATCGGGCCGTTCCTGGTGCTCGCGGCGCTGTACTTCATGCTCACGGTGTTCTGGACCGGCCGCACCATCGGGCAGCGACTGCTCTCGATCCGCGTGATCGATCGCCACGGACAGTCGCCGAGCTTGCTGGTCACCGCGGTGCGGACCGTCGCGCAGCTGGCCGGGACGCTCGCGGCCGCTCTCGGTCCGCTCTGGATCGCGATCGACAGTGAGCGCCGCGCCGTGCATGACGTGGTCGCCGGCACCTACGTTGTGAGGTCTGCGTGAGCCAGTTGTTGCGACAGCTTCGCAGCTCCGGTGCGCTCTCCGAGCATGCGCTCGAGAGTGCGTTGCGGCGGCAACAGATCTACGGCGGCTCGCTCGACACCGTGGTGCTCGAGCTCGACCTGCTCGAGCCCGACGCGCTGGCCAGGGAGATCGCGGCCGCCAATCAATGCGAGAACGCCCCGGTCGCGCTGGTCGAGCCGGGCTACGAGCGGCCTTGGGATGCGCTGCCCAAGTCGCTGCTCGAGCTCGGCTGGGCGATGCCGCTGCGGCGTCACCTCGGGCACGTGCAGGTGGTCGTGCACCCGGAGATTCCGGCCGAGCAGCGCGTGCAGCTCGAGCAGGCGATCGAGCACCTGCAGGTGTTCTCGACCTGCGAGGCGTGTCTGGCCAAGCTCGCGGCCGAGCGTCGCGGCTCGGTCATGCCGCAGCGCTACGCCGTGCTCGCGATCAAGTGGAAGCAAGCGCTGCGCGAGCAGCCGCGCGACGAGCCGGCGGCTCCAGCTGCGCCGTGGCTGACGGCATCGACGACCACGGCCCCGTACACGGTGCCGCCACCCGACGAGCTCGCCGAGGCGCCCGCGCCCAAGCCGACCGCCAACAAGCCCGAGTCCGCGACGCCGCGCAACCCGACGTTTCTGTACGGGCTGCCGGTCGATGACGACGAAGAGTCGACGCCGGCGAGCGAGGACGACGACGCGCCGTCGACCGGAGTGCCGGACGATGACGACGACGATGATGCGCCGCCCGTGCGGCCTGTGAACGGCAGCCCGGCCAAGGTCGCCGTCGAGCCGGCGCCTGCACCTGCACCCACCCCCGCGCCCACGCCCGACGAAGACGCGCCGAGTCCCCGCGCGACCAATCGTGCGGCCGAGCCTCGGCCCACTGCGTCGTTGGCCGAGCGCCTGGCCGGCCCCCGCAGCGTGCTCGAGCAAGCGACCGGCCGCGATCAGGCCACCGATGCCCTGGTCCGCGCGGCGATGGTGATCAGCCCACGCGTGGCGCTGTTCGGGCTCAAGCGCGAGGGCCTGCGCGGGCTCGAGAGCCCTGGCGAGATCCCCGACGTCAGCGCGCAGCTGGTCGAGCTCAGCCCCAACATCGAGGCCGCGGTCGAGGGACGCACGGTGCTCGATCGCGTGACCGACCTCGATCTGCGCATCGCCGTCGGCCAGGAGATGGCGGTGCCGTGCTTGTTCGTGCCGGTCAAGGTGCAGGACCGGCCGGTGCTGATGCTCTACGTCGATCGCAACGGCGAGGAGTTCAGCGCAGAGGAGACCGCCGCGGCCAACGAGCTGTGTGCGATCGCTGGGCGCACGCTCGAAGAGGTGCTGCGACGGCTGCGAAACGAGCCGGCGGCTGCGAGCACGCCTGCGGCCGCTCCGGATCCGACTCCCGCGGCCACGCCTGCTGCGGCCGAGCCCGCGAAGCCGAGCTTGTTCTCGCCGCCGGGCAGCGTGGTGCCGCCGGGCGCATTCAAGCCGCCGGGGGCTTTCAAGCCGCCGCCCACGGTCACGCCTCCGCCGGCGATCAAGACCCCATCGCCGGTCACCGCACCGCCACGCGAGCGCGTCATCACTCCGCCGCCCGTCGTCGCTCCGCCGCCTCCACGCGAGCGCGTCATCACTCCGCCGCCCGTCGTCGCCCCGCGCGAGCCCGGACCGCCCGCTGCGAAGCCGCTCGTGCCTCCGCCCGAGCTGACCGACCCCCTGCCCGACCCGATGCCGCCCGTGCCTGCGCCCGAAGAGGCGCCGAGCAAGCCGCCGGTTCGTCTCAAGCGCGTCGACCCGG
>DATLLB010000320.1:0-7396 GCA_035538075.1 Enhygromyxa sp. | reverse complement strand
GCTCATCGCGGCGTGTTCGAAGCACACTGCCAACTCGAGGCCGGCATGCTGTGCGGCCGCAAATGCTGCGAGAAACAGCTCCTGGCCCACTGGCCAGCACATGTCCCAGCCAGACTCGGAAGCGCTCGCGAGCACGGCCGTCAGTTGACCCGCGTCACCAGCCCCAAACACTCGAACGTAATCGTCGATCCCGTCGCGGCGGCGCTCATGCAGCTGCAACGCCCGTACGACCTCGAGCGTCATCCGCCGACCCGATGCGGCAGCGCTTGCCCACGCACGCCCGCGATCAGGTTGAGGCAAGCCAGCTCCGCCATCCGGCGCCGCGTGGTCTCGGTCGCCGAGCCGATGTGCGGCAGGATCAAGCAGCCCGGCGTCGAGAACAGCGGATGCTCGACCGGCAGCGGCTCGGGCGTGGTCACGTCGAGCGCTGCCGCTCGCAGCGTGCCGTCGCGCAGGGCCGCGACCACGGCGTCCTGATCGACCACGCCCCCACGCGAGGTGTTGATCAGACACGCCCCACGCTTGAGCTTGCGCAGCGCGTCGGCGTCGATCATCCGCGCGGTCGCGTCGGTCAGCGGCACGTGCAGGCTGACAAAGTCCGAGCTCGCGAGCAGCTCGTCCAACGAGACCCGCGTCGCCCCAACCGACGCCGCCTCGGGGTGCTCCGAGCGAGCCGCATAGACGACGCGCACGCCGAACCCACGCGCCCGCTCGGCGACCGCGTAGCCGATCTTCCCGAGCCCGATGATCCCCAGCGTGGTCCCACGCAGCTCGACGCCGAGCCAACCATCGGGCGTCCACGTGTGCCAGCGACCCTCGCGGGCGTCACGGGCCGCCTCGTCGATCCGCCGCGCGGCCGCGAGCAGCAAGGCCATGGTCAGATCTGCGGTCGCGTCGGTCAGCACGCCGGGCGTGTTGCCGACCGGGATTCCCCGCGCGGCGCAGGCCTCGAGATCGACGTTGTCGTAGCCGACCGCCATGTTGCTGACCACCCGCAAGCTCGGCAGCCGATCGAGCAGCGCGGCGTCGACCCGCATCGTCAACAGCGAGAACAACCCGACGACCTCGCGCAGGCGCTCGGGCGGCACCGCGTCCACTCCGACGATCACCTCACAGCCAGCCTCGTCGAGCCGCGCGAGCCAGTCGCGCGGCACCTCGGCCGGCACGATCACCAGCTCGCTCATGGCTCCGCGCCCATCGGATCGGGCAGCTGATCGAGCTGCGCCGCGGCCTTGGGATGGCGGGCCTTCTGCTCGGCCAGCCAGCTCGGGTCGTAGCGATCCAACACCTCGCGCAGCCCGTGCCACGAGGCCGCGAGCGAGCCGTCCGCACGACGGCGCAGCCAAAAGCCCACGGCCATCGGCGCGGTCATGGTCGTGCCGTCCCACGACTCGGGAAAGCCATCCACGGCGCCGGCGTAGCGACCCTCGAGCCACTCGATCCCATCGACGCCCGCGTTGGTGTCGTCGACGTAGAGCTGAGTCTCGAGGCCAATGTCGGTGTCCTCGAGCAGCATGATCAAGCTCGCGCTCATCAGCCGAAAGAAGCGGCGAAACACGCGATCGTAGGCGAGCTGCGCCGGGATGCCGTCGATCGTCTGATCGGGCGGCGGCAGCAGGTGCTGGCGCGCGTAGGCGATGAACTCGGGGTTGACCGTCGCAAACGAGAACTGCGACGAAGGCCGCGTCGCCGGCACACCGGCGAGCGCCTCGATCGGAGCGATGTCCGAATAGGAGCTCGGCCGTTGCCCGGTCAGCTCGCCCGCGCAATTGTTGAGGTTGCCGTAATAGAGGATCCCGTCGATCCCCGCCATCAACGTGCCATAGAAGGCGCCGTTGACCTCGAGCGGCTCACTGTCGGCGCGGAACATGTAGCTGTAGGGGTCGCGAAACCAGCAGCGGTACAAGTCGGCGATCTCGGTCGAGATCGGCGAGTACGTCCCCGGCGGAGCCTCGCGCGGCCCCGGCTGAGCCTCGACGAAGGGCTTGTGCGGGCGCGCAGGCTCGCTGTCGATGTCGGCCAGCTCGGCCGGAACCCGCCGACAGCTCGCGCTCACGAGCCCGAGCACCGCCAGCATCAGCAATGCCGTAGTTCGCCTCATTCGCGCCCCATCACCTGCGTCCAGTACAGGCCCTCGCCGTAATGGCCGATTCCGATCTGCGTGTGATCCGGATTCATGATGTTGCGACAATGGCCGGGGCTCGCCATCCACCCGGTCATCACCTCGGTCGGGCTCGCGTAGCCGTAGGCGATGTTCTCGCCCTGGGCAAATCCGGCATAGTCGGTCTTCGCCACGCGATCGCTGAAGTTCTCGCCCTCGGGCGTGTCGTGGCTGAAGTAGCTGCGGATGGCCATGTCGGCGGAATGATTGCGCGCCGCACAGCGCAGGTCCACGTTCGCGCTCAGCGGCTCGCTCGGGGCGAACACCTCGCCGTCGCACGTGGCCCCCTGAGCGCGGTGCTGGTTGACGATCGTCAGCACCTCGTCTTCGTACGCGACCCACTCGGCGCGCCAGCTCTCCTGCCCGTCGCAGTAGCCCTCGTCCTCCTCGGCGCAGCCGACCAGCGAAGGAGCGAGCACGAACGCGAGGAGCAAGCGAGAGCGCGGCGTCATGGCGCGCCCATGGTACCGCGAGTCCGGTCGGCTCAGCGACCCTTGCCGCGCGGCTTCTCGATCACCCGAAAGGTCACCCGCACCTTGCCGGGCCCGAGCGAGCGCTTGTTGTCCATCGCGAGGATCTGCTGGTGCGCCGCCTCGTGCTCCGCCTTGAACGCGCTGATCTGCGTGGCCAAGTCAGCGTCGCTCGTGAACGCGAAGTTGTGATCGAGCGTGACCTTCTCGGGCTTCTTGGGCATCGCCGCAGCCGAGCTTATCAAACCGGTTGCCGCTCTAACCGCCAGCGCACGCGCTCGCCGGCACGCAGCGGCACCAGCGTGGCCTCGCCGAATTCCAGCTCGCTCGGCACCGTCCAGTCCTCGCGCACCAGCGTCACCCGATCACGGTTGCGCGGCAGCCCGTAGAAGTCCGGCCCAAACCAGCTCGCGAAGCCCTCGAGCCGATCGAGCGCGCCCGCAGCCTCGAACACCTCGGCGTAGAGCTCGATCGCCGCGTGGGCCGAGTAGATGCCCGCGCAACCACACGCCGCCTCCTTGCCGCCGCGCGGGTGCGGAGCGCTGTCGGTGCCCAGAAAGAAGCGTGGCTCGCCCGAGGTCGCGGCCTCGATCAACGCCTGACGATGACGCTCGCGCTTGAGCACGGGCAAGCAATAAAAGTGCGGTCGGACCCCGCCGACGAACAGCGCATTGCGATTGTAGAGCAGGTGATGGACGGTGATCGTCGCGGCCGTGCGCTCGCCCGCGCTGCGTACCCAGGCCACGGCCTCGGCGGTGGTGATGTGCTCGAGGACGATCTTCAATTCGGGATGGCGCTCGCGCAGGCGCGTGAGCGGGCCGGCGACGAAGCTCGCCTCGCGATCGAATACATCCACCTGCGGATCGGTGCTCTCGCCGTGTATCAGCAGCGGCACACCGTGTGTCGCCATGGCCTCGAACACCGGGGTCATCGGATCGAGGCTCGCGACGCCAGCCTCGGAATTGGTGGTCGCGCCCGCCGGGTAGAGCTTGATCGCAACCACCTCCGGCGTGCGCGCCAGCAGCTCGATCTCGGCCGGCGTCGTCGCGCTGGTCAGGTACAGTGTCATCAACGGATCGAAGCGCGCCCCTTCGGGCAGCGCGGCGAGGATCCGCTCGCGGTAGGCCAGCGCGTCGGCGACCGTCGCGACCGGCGGCTTCAGGTTCGGCATCACGATCGCCCGTGCGAAGCGAGCGGCGGTGTCGGCGAGGACCGATCGCAGCTGCGCACCGTCGCGCAGGTGCAGGTGCCAGTCGTCGGGACGCGTGATGCTGAGCTGATCCACGCCGCGCTTGTAGCAGCTTTGGCCTGCGATAAGATCCCATCGATGGCCTACGCCAACGTCCGGTTGATCTTGGCCCTGCGGACGACGGCGGCGCGCTTGCGAAGCGGCGCCCCTTATCAGTGGGGTCACCTCGGCATGTGCAACTGCGGTCAGCTCGCGCAGACGATCACCCGTCGATCGAAGCGCGAGATCCACGAGGCCGCGCTGGCGCTCGGCGGCGAGTGGCGGGACCGTGCGCGCGACTATTGCCCGACCAGCGGCTATCCGATCGACGCGATCGTCCGCGAGCTGCTCGACTGCGGGCTGGGCCCCAGCGACCTCGCCGATCTCGAGTACCTCGCCGACGATCGCGTGCTGCGTCGGCTCGCGCCCGGACGCGAGCTGCAACGCAATCGGCGGGAGGACGTGGTCGATTATCTGGAGGCGTGGGCGAGCCTGCTCGAGGGTGAGCTCGCCCGGCGCGAGGCGGCGGCCGCCTCCGCGGCCTGATCCATGAACCCGTAGAATCTCGGCGCCGGCGGCTCTACCGTCGGAGTCGTGCACGCCGCTACGCTCCCCGAGGTCATCGCCCACCTGCAACAGATCGTCGCCGAGGAGGCCGCGGCGCAGAGCCGGCTCGCGTTGTTTCCGGCGCTCTATTGCGAGCTCACCCAGCGCTTCGCGGTCGGCCTCGCGAGCGGCGAGTTTCGCGAACCTGCGCGCCTCGAGGAGATCGGCGTCCGCTTCGCGAACCGCTACTTCGACGCGCTCACGGCTCATCGCAGCGGCGGCAAGCCGACCAAGAGCTGGGCGGTGTCGTTCGAGCAGGCCGAGTCCGGCCGGCTGCTCGCGATTCAGCACATCCTGCTCGGCATCAACGCACACATCAACCTCGACCTCTCGATTGCGACCGCCGAGGTCGGCGGTACACGGATCGCCGAGCTCGAGGCCGACTTTCAGCACGTCAACACGCTGCTCGAGGATCTCTTCGATCGTACTTACGAGACCCTCGGCGCGCTCTCGCCGTTGCTCGATCTGCTCGATCGCGTGGGCGGCGACAACGATGAGTGGCTCGGCAATTTCGTGCTCGCAAAGGCGCGCGATGTGGCTTGGACACACGCGGTGGTGCTGACCGGATTGCACGGCTCCGCACGCGACGCCTGGGTGCGCATGCTCGACGTGTCCGCCAGTCGGCTCGGCCACATGATCGCGTGCCCCGGGTTCCTCGTGCGCAAGGCGATCGAGCTCATCCGCGAGACTGAGGAGCAGGACGTGGGCGTCATTGTCGCGGCGCTGGCCAAAGTGCAACCGTGACACACACGCGCGAGCGCTTGCGGTAGAGTCGCGACGTGCAGCGACTCCACACGATTGTTCCTCTCGCGCTCGCGTTACCGCTCGGATGCTTGGTGTTCTTGGGAGCGTGCTCGGATGACGAGGTCAGCGGCGACGGTGCCGACGAGACGGCCGATACCGGCGATGCAGCCGAGGGCGGCGATGGTGATGGTGATGGTGATGGCGACGAGGGACCGGCCGACTTCGGCCCGGTGCGCGGCGATCTGCAGATCACCGGCATCGAGGTCTCGCAGACGCTCGTGCAGCCGCTGTTCGAGAACGGGGTCGAGGTCGCGCCGCAGGCCTACGGCATCCCGCTGATCAAGAACCGCTACACGATCTTCCGCGCGCTG
Source organism: Enhygromyxa sp. (assembly GCA_035538075.1). Classification (GTDB taxonomy): domain Bacteria; phylum Myxococcota_A; class Polyangia; order Nannocystales; family Nannocystaceae; genus Plesiocystis. The sequence goes on along the minus strand of DATLLB010000320.1, from coordinate 1,816 downwards.
TGGTCCACGCCCGAAGGTTGGACTCCGCGGCCGCTGCTGGCCCGCCTGCAGATCGAGCTGCCCGACGGGACCGTGGCCGAGTTCGTCGACTACCAGACCAGCACCGGGACCCCGACGGTGGTCGAGTCGAGCTCGACCGCCAGCAATTTGTTCTCGAGCTTCTTCTGGCGGCTCGACCCCGAGTATGTGGTGCCGGGCATGCGCTATCAGATCTCGATCTGGGAGGCCGAGCCGGCCGACACGATCCCCGAGTCGAGCGTCGGCAATGTCTATCCGGCCAGCCCAGCCGCGATCGAGGTGCAGCCCGAGGACTCGCGCATTCGCATCGCGCTGGTCGGCGTCCGCTACAACGCCAACGGCTGCGAGTCCGACACCACCACGCTGCCCGAGGACGAATTCGAGGCCCTGCGCGCGGGCTTCGAGGCCTGGAACGGCGTGCAGACCGACGGGGTGATCATCGACACCGGGCTCAGCGTCGACATCGACTATGGGCTCTCGAGCGTGCAGAACCTGCTCGGCCTGGTCGGACAGATCCGCGGCCAATATGCAGAGGAGATCCCCGACGCATTCTTCTACATCCTGTGGGACGACTGCAGCCCGTACCCCAACGGGATCTTGGGCATCGCGCCGGTCAACAACGATCCGCCGCAGATCGGCGACGCGGGCACCCGCTACGGCGCGGGCCTGTGGAACCCCAACGACGTGCGTGAATCGGTCAACACGGCCGTGCACGAGATCGGCCACAACCAGGGCGCCCCGCATGCGCCGTGTGGTGTCGGTGGCGGGGCCGATCCGGCCTATCCGCACGCGGGCGCGTCGATCGGCATTCGTGGGTTGGATCCCTATGACGGGCAAATGTACTCGCCCAACAATTATACCGACTTCATGAGCTACTGCCGGCCCTACTGGGTCTCGGACTATCGCTGGGGCAAGAGCTTCAACCACCAGAAGATCATCACCTCGTGGAGCGCCGGCGACATGGTCGCCGACGCGCCCACGATCGAGGGCTACGTCGGCGCGGTGCTGGTCGGCATCGTGTACCCGGACGGCGGCGGTGAGCCGCAGTGGTGGATCAACACGCGCAAGACCCCGCCCGAGGTCTCGGTCGCCGGCGAGCTGCAGGTCGAGCTGGAGCTCGGCGGCGCGTCCACGCCGATGGCCAGCCGCGTCAAGGATCTGCCCGACCTGCCCGGCGCCAAGCTGATCGAGGTGCCGCTCACCCAGGGCATGGACGCCGACACGATCACCGGCATCCGCGTGCGCGGAGCGGCGGTCGACATCGTTCAGGCGAGCCCTGCGATTCAGGACCATCGCGGCCTGAAGGTGCACGGCAAGCCCTTCGCGACCGTCACGACCAAGTAAGACCCCCGCGGTCAGTCGTCTCTCGCCGCAGCGCGTACCTGGCGATCACCATGCAGATTCGGGGATGGTCAGTCCGGCCTGGGCTGCCCATTCCTCGATCATGGAGCGGTGCAGGACCACCCGAGAATTGCTGCGGCCGCGGATCTGCACGATGCTCTTGCTCGACGGGCGCACGTGGATCGTGCAGCGCGACACGTAGGCGCCCTGGCGGTTGCGCCGACGCAGCGACCAAATGCTCGTGTCCCCGCTCACGCACTGCGGTGAATAGCCTCCCACGCAATTGTGCATGGCACGACCCTCGAAGCTCAGGGCACCGCTGCACAGCAGCTCGAACATTCGCCATTCGCCGTCGGCGGCGTGCCAGAACATGCCCGGCAGCTTCGCGCTCGGCCACTGGATCCCCTCCCCGCTGATCAAGAAGAAGCTCTGCTTCCCCTCGGCCCACAGCGTCAGC
>DATLLB010000319.1:0-18966 GCA_035538075.1 Enhygromyxa sp. | reverse complement strand
GGGGATGGGGACGGTGACGGAGATGGCGATGGCGACGGCGACGGCGATGGCGATCCCGCGTGCCTGACCGGCACCTACGCCGGCTGCGAGTTCTACGGGCTCAAGCTGCCGCTGCGTAACGGCCAGGTCGAGAGCATGTGGCCGGTGGTGTTCACGGTGACCAACGTCAGCGAGGAGCCCAACGAGGTGGTGATCGAGCGGCGGCTCGGCGGCCAGTGGATCGAGGTCGCCGGACCCACGGTCCTGAACCATCTCGAGACGCTCGAGCACGAACGGCCAGCATCGGCCGACATCGTCTACTGGGGCGTGGGCGACGAGGACTCGTTCCGGATCCGGACGACCGCGCCGGCCGTCGCCAATCAGTTCACCGCCAACGTCGGCGGGGCCTCGTCGCTGGTCCCGAGCTCGGCCTGGGACTGGGACTACTTCGTGGTCGGCATCGGGACCGGCTACTTCGAGCAAGAGTCTGCCCACTACGCGATCATCGTCGCGCGCGAGGACGACACCGCCGTGGACGTCACGCTGGGAGAGTACAGCGACATTCACAGCGGGGCCGGGATCCCGCCGGAGGCCGCCGCGGGCGCGAGCTTCCAGGTCGTATTGCAGGCAGGCGAGACGCTCGGACTCTTCAGCGCAGGAGAAAACCACGCGACGCTCGACGGGAGCCGCTTCACCTCCGATCCCGATCACCCGATCGCGGTCTACCTCGGCTACCAGGGCTATCACCGCGGGCACAACGAGGATCAGATCCGCGGCGTGAATCAGGTTGGTAGCGAGTACATGTGCCCGCGCATCATCTTGAACCATCAGTACGCCGACGCCGATCGCGAGTGGCGGGTCGTGAGCACACAAAACGGGACCTACGTCGACTACATCAGCCTGAACAACGACGACTTCCCGCTCTCGCCGAATCTGATGTCGGTCGCCGGCACGCGGCGCGACTACGACGTCCGCTACGGTCACCAGGTGGTCGCGACCAAGCCCGTGGCCGTGACGCCAGTGCTCGACTACCAGAGCATCGGAAACAACACCAACTCGGTCAGCACGGCGCAGCTACCCTCGGTCGATCAGCTGCTCGACGAGTACGTGATCTACATCCCCGACGGGCTGTGGACGAACCATCTCCTCACCGTCGCGCAGCCGGACGGTGGTGAGGTGAGCATCGATGGCAACCCGATCATCCCGATGGACGCTCAGGCGATGCCCGACGGCTGGGTCCGCGAGACCTTCCCGCTCGATCCCGGCGTGCACGTGCTGAGCGGGACCGAGCCGTTCTTGGGCGTCGTCAACGGGTGGTCGAACGGCGAGAACTACATGTTCATCGTCGGCGGCGCTATCGAGTGAGGCGCTCGAGGCTCGCGCGCGCGAGCGCGGCGAGGACCTGCTCGTCGTCGCCGAGCGCTCCGGGGGCGAGCTCGATCTCGACGCTCGGGAACCGAGCCCGCGCGGCCGCGACCGCGTCGGGGATGTCCTGCTTGACGTGCCGACCACCCGGCGAGAGCAGGGCGGCGACCACCAGCACGCGTTGGTGGCCGGCCTGTTCGAAGCTCGCGATCACCGCCTCGATGCTCGGCGCGTGCGCGAGGTAGGCGACCGCGACCGCGTCGCCGAGCTCGACCGCGAGCAGCTCGACGAGCCGCTCCAGCGGCCGTCGCCAGTCGGGATCGGGCGAGCCGTGGGCGACCAGGATCAGCGCGCGCTCGGTCACGCGGCGCAGACTAGCAGGCCATCGGAAAAGTCATCACTCGGGCCGCGCGGCGGGGTGGGTCCGCATCACTCGACCCTGCGCTGGGCTCAAGCCGACCGACGTGGCCAGCCCCGGACGGAAGTGCATGAGGTTGTTGGCGTCGGTGTCGGCGAGCGGATCGCCGAGGCCGTCGGCCTCCACCGCGTGGTAGAGGCCGAGGTAGTGGCCGAGCTCGTGGGCGAGCACGTGCGCCTGCGATTCGACCGGAATGTCGGCCGGGCCGGCGGCGGCGGCGAAGCAGTCGAGCCCGGGCATGAACACGCCGTCGGCCGGGCCGGCGCCGCCGGGGATCCGCGGCGTGTATCCCTCGACCGGCCGCGGCGGGCCGAAGATCGGGTCGTCGTAGAGCAGACAGCCGCCGAAGACGACGTCGATGGTCTGCTCCGCCCGCGCGGGCGCGTCCCGTAGCAGCGCCGCCAAGGCGGCGTGATCGCCCGCGTGAAAGCGGACCTCCTCGGCCGCGGCGTCGAGGTCGACGACCGCGACGAGCCGTGGCGAGAGGCCGGCCGACGCCAGCTCGTCGGCCAGCGCCGCGACGATCGCCTGCTGTCGCGCCGGATCGCCGGCCAAGATCGAGTCCGCGGCGATGAGGAAGCGGAGGTCGATCGTCGCGCGCTCCGGCTCCGCCGCGATCGCCTGCGCGTCGATCCGCAGCGACGGTCGATCGCCGGCATCAGAAGGGGTGAGCGGCGTCAGGGTTTGGCACTCGACCCGGGCGAAGCGGAGCGAGACGCCGCTTGCGAGCGCGACGGTCTCGGCCGGGAGGACGAAGACCCCGGACTCGAGCGCGACTGAGCTCCGCAGCCCGCAGTCGCGGCAGAAGGGTCCGGGGCTTCGCTGCTCGACCAGCGCCTCACCGTCGCCGTCGACGAGCGTGCTGAGCTGAAAGCACACTCCCGGATCGGTCGAGACGCGCAGAGCGAGCGCCGCCGCGGACCCCTGCGCGGGGACCATGACGACCTCGCTCTCGCCGTCGCTAGCGAACTTTGTCGCGACGACCTCGACCCACGCCGACGCTGCTTCTCCCTGGTCCACGTCGGCGTCGCAGCCGGCGGAGAGCCACGTGAGCGCAGCCCCGGCGAGGATCGAGGCGCGCCTCACCGCAGCTCCGCCGCCGGCACGTACTCGCCGATCTGTTGGAGCAGGTGGGCGTTCGTCTCCTGCTGGACGTGGGCGACGAGGCGACGCTGAGCCGCGGGCTCGTTGCGCGACGCGGCGCCGAGCCACGCGATCAGGGCCGCTCGCTCCGCGACCGACGTGCTGTCGGCGAGCTTGTCGGACATCGTCGCGATCACCTCGGCCGTCGCCGGCCCGTTGTAGGCGCTGACGATCGCCGCGCTGACGGCAGGGTCGGTCTCGGCCCCGAGCCGATCCAGCAGGCGCGGCCCGGCCTCCGCCGGATCGAGGCGACCCAGCGCTCGCGCGGCGTGCTGCCGGGTCGCCGCGCTCTCGACCCCGAGGTGGGCCTCGAGCGTGTCGGCGAAGGCCGAGTCGCCGCTGTTGCCCATCGCGTCGAGCAGCACACGGGCCTGGCCCTCGTCGACCGCGGCGGCCAGCGCTTCGTCGAGCGAGTCGCGGACGTAGCCGCGGAGCTCGTCGTCGCCGCTGCGCTTGGCCAGGGTGCCGAGGCCGAGCACGCTGACGTTCGCCACCATCGGGTCGCCCTCGCCCTGAGCCTGGGCGAGGAGCAGCTCGGCGGTGCTGCGGGTCGGCTCACCGATGTCGGCGAGCGCCGACGCTGCGCGGGCGCGGTCGACCGAGCGCAGCTGCGGATCCACGAGCAGCTCCGAGAGCACGCCCCGGGCCGCGTCGGTGCCCGAGAGCTCGAGCCCGAGGAACAGCGCCGGTCGGGCCGCTTCGTCGATCGCGTCGGCACGCAGGGCCGCAGCCAGCAGCTGCGCGCCCTCGGGGTGGCTCTTCAACCACGCCGCCAGCTCGCGCGCCGCGGCGTAGCTCGGATCCTCGTCGCCGCCGGCGAAGCGGCCGAGGAAGGACGCCAGCGCCTCTTCGTAGGAGACGTGCGCCTGCTCGGCGTCGACGAGCCGCTCGCGCTCGATCTCGAGATCCGCAGGATCGCGGAAGTCGGCGTCGTCGGCCGAGAGCGGCGGGACCGTGACGAAGCGGGCATCGTCACGGACGAGGCTGAAGCGCTGGACCAGATCGGCCTCGATCTGACCCTGCACCACGATCTGGATCCGCTCGAAGCCGGACGAGTCCGTCAGCCACTGCGGCCGCTCGCGGTCGAAGTGGGCGGTTGCTTCGGAGCCGACGACCACCACCGAGACGCCGAAGGCCGCGCCCGCCTGTCCGTCGTAGGCGGCCTTGCGCCGATCGACGACGAGCTCCCGCGCCGTCGAGCCCGGGCCGCTCGCGTAGCTCGCCTCGAAGGACCCGAGCCCGTCGGCCTGCGCTGCGCTCCACGTCTTGCTCCTCGCCGTCGGCGGCATCACGAACTCGTGGGTCGCGAGCGTCGACTGGACCAGCCGCCGCCGCCGTGCATCCCACTCGGGGGTGAAGCCGAAGTCGACGAGCCGACACGAGGCGTCGACGTCGACGAAGAACGCGTCGGTGAGCGACCCCGAGACGCGCTCGTCCGGCAGCGTCAGCGACTGGCTGTGCGACACGCCGCTGAGCGCCGCGCGGACCCGCCAGCGGGTGGATGAGAGCTGCTCGGTGACCTCCCAGCTCAGCGTCGCGCGGAGGTGGTCCGTCTCCTCGCCGCGGACGTCACGGACCGTGGACTCGAGGGCGAAGGCCGCCTGCTCGCCAGGCGCGAAGCGGCAGCGTGGGACCTCTGGCGCAGCCTTGACCGCTCGCGCCGTGGGTCGGGACTCCGTCGCTTGCGGGAGGCCGTAGACGATCGCCACCACCGAGGCGGCGGCGAGCGACGCGACGACGCCGAGCTTGACGATCGCAGCCCTCACAGCAGCTCCTCCGACGCCGACATCGAGTGGCTCAGCAGCCGCGTGGTGATGGTCGAGGACGAGAAGCTGAAGAGGTTCACCTTCAGGGTCTTGGCGAAGCGGCGGAAGCCGACCTTGCCGATGATGTAGACGTCGCCCGCGAGCGGCACGAGGTCCATGTCCCAGGTCACGTCGCCGCGGACCAGCAGCCGCGCGTCGTCGGTCAGGCCCCAGCCGAGCGTCGCGGCGAGCGGGAAGCTGGTGGTGATGAAGCGGAGGTCCGCGGCGACGCCCGCCTTCACCAGCTTGAGATCGATGCCGCCCTCCAGCTTGCCGGTCATCGCGAAGTTCGGGGTCGCGACGCGGGTCATTCGCCCGCAGAGGTTGATGCTGTCGCTCGACGCCAGCAGCTCCTGGCAGGCAGCTCCGTCCGTGAGCGCCTCGAGCGTGTCCTCGGTCGCGAGGCCGACGGTGCCGCCGACACCGATCTTGAAGCCGATCGACACCGGCCCGAAGCCGAAGCCGAGGCTGCCGATCGTGAACGACTTGGCGACGCTGAAGTCGTCGCTGTGGACGATCGTCGCGGCCTGCTCGGAGACCGAGTACACGGTCTGGTTGAAGGCCTCGACGCCGATCTCGTACGCGGTCTGGGTCGGATCGACGTCGAGGTTGGCGTTGGCGAACGCGCGGCCGAGCGTCAGCTCGAAGCTCTTGCCGAGCTTGCCCCGCAACGCGATCTCGCCCTCGCTCTGGCTCGACGCGCCGCTCAGGTCGAGCCGGTTCTGGGTCGACATCAGGCTCTCGATCCGGATCCGATCGTTGCCGAGCTTGCGCTCGAATGACTTGTCGAAGCTGATCGACGACGCGCCCGACGACGGCGGCGCCTCGCGGACCAGCATCACCTCGAGATCGCGGCAGTCGTCGAGATCGCTGTCACCCTCGTTGCCGTCCTGCAGGAACTCCGCGCTGAAGCAGCCGCGGACGATGAAGTCGCTCTGGTCCGCCCACTCGCCGCCGGGCGACACCGCTTCGAGGGTCGCGCCGTCGATGAACAGCTCGTGGACCACGTCGTTGGCGGTGCCGGGCACCACCTTCTCGATCGGGATCTCGGCGAGCCGCAGGCTCGGATCGGCGGGGTCGCGGATGCTGAGCGGCAGCTCGGTGTCGGGGTCGTTCGCCGCCCGCAGCGTGTACGAGACCGACGCCGCGCTCGGGAGCTCGCTGAGGGCCGCGAGCGACGAGTCATCGAGCCCGAACTCGAGATCCTCCTCGATGGTGGGCACGACCTCGATGAGCTCCGGGGGAATCAGCGCCGGATCGACCGCGGACAGGTAGGGGTCACGCCCGTTGACGACGAAGCGCGACTGGACGACCAGGCTCGGGTCGACATCGGCGGGCCCATCGACGCCGATGTTTTCGCTCGGCTGGAACGGCACGACCGCGACCGACGAGCTCGCGCTGAGCCCATAGCGGACGTCGATGAGCGCCCCGTCGGCGTCGGCCGGGGTCGGCCGGAGGTTGATCGCGTAGACGCAGCCGAGCTCCGAATCGCCCTCGAGCGAGGACCGACAGAGCTGGTTGTCCGGCTCGTCGCGCAGCGCCTCCGAGAAGGTGACGGTCGGAGCGTCGACGTCCGAGCCGAGCTCGGCCGCGAGCTCCGGGCCGCCGTCGAAGTCGACCTGGAGGTTCACCACCGCGCTCTCGCTCGCCAGCTCCGCGCAGATGGTCGTCGGCCAGATGAACGCGTCGACGATCACCTCGCTCCCGTCGCCGGGCACCTCGACGTCGATCGAGCTCGAGCCGCAGATCAGCGGGTTGTCCGGGTCGGCCGGGTTGGCCTCGACGAACGAGAACATGACCGCGACGTTGCGCGGACCCGCGTCCGAATCGAGGCTCTCGGCGGTGATGCCGAAGGTGATCGGCACCCGGTTGTTGACATGGACCGGCTTCGACAGGTCGTAGCGGACGTCGAGGTGGGTCAGGCGGATCTTGGCCGAGGCGGGCACGCAGGTGCCGTCGATCTCGACGGTCCCATCGTCACAGGGGCTGGTGCCGGCGTCTTGGCACGCGGCGGCGAGGAGTGGAAGGGCGAGGAAGAGAGAGTTGCGAAGGTGCATCGTCATTGCGTTAGCCAGGTGTAGGGCTTCGAGGCAGCGACGCGCGCACCCACCAGGGCATCACGCTCGCGTCACCGCCTCGTCGATGTTTGGGGGAATAGCAGCCACATCACCCTCCGCTCATAACCACGACGCATACCTGCCATAGCGAGCCAGGTGATACCCTCGCTGGTTCGATGGACCTACCGCACCTACGGTACTTCCGCGAGATCGTCAGGCTCAGCAGCATGACGGCGGCCGCTCGCGCGCTGGGCGTGAGCCAGCCTCGCTTGTCCGTGGCGGTGCGCGACCTCGAAGAGCACTTCGCGACCACGCTGCTGCTGCGCCACCGCGGCGGCGTGTCGCCGACGGAGACCGGCCTCGAGCTGCTGCGCCATATCGACGAGCTCTTCGCCGTGCTCGACCGGGCGACCGCGAGCATCGCCGGGCTCGAGGACGATCTCGTCGGCCGCTTCGTGCTCGGCTGCCACGAGTCGCTCGGCGCCTACTTCTTGCCGCACTTCATGCCCGGGCTGCTACGCGACGCGCCCGGGATCACGGTGACGCTCCACAACACGAGCTCGGCCCACGTCCGCCACGCCGTGATCGAGCGCGAGGTGCATTTCGGTCTGGTCGTGAACCCGGAGCCGCACCCCGAGCTCGTGATGACGCCGCTGTTCCGCGACGCCGTCGACTTCTTCGTCTGCGCGCGCGACCCGGTGGTCTCGAGCGCGGTCGATCGCAAGCTCGTGGGCAGCTCCGACTTCTACGCCGACGACCGCTGCGCGACGCTCGACACCGCCGCGGCTCACGATCGCCTGCGTCGGGGTCCACTGATCTTCGCAGGCCGGGTCGAGCAGTGCGCGGAGCTGCTGGGGCTGCTGGCCGAGCAGGGCGTCGTCCCCAGCCAGTTGCTCTCGTGCGGCGACTTCGAGCTGGTCAAGAGCCTGGCGCTCGCGGGCGTCGGTGTCGCGCTGCTGCCTCGACGAATCGCCGCCTACAACCAGCCTGGGCAGCTTCGTCGCCTGCACGGCCAGCTGCCGATGTTCCCCGACGAGATCGTGCTGCTGTACCGCGCCGATCAGCCACGCACCCGCGCTGCGCAGTTCGTCAAGGACGCGCTCCTGCGCAGCGCGGCTGCGATGCCCTCGGTCGGCGTCGGCGAGTGACGCTCACGCGAGTCGAGTCACTCGTCAGCGGTCTGGCAGCGTCGAGCAATCGGGGAACCGCTCCATGCCGATGTCTCGGGCGACGGCTTGAATGCAAGCCATGTTGTCGGCGCAGCTGTGGATCGGCACGGAGACGTCGGAGATGAGGGCGGCCAGCTTCTCGCATGCCCCTCGTGTTCGCGGTCGGCCATGAATGCTCTTTGCGTAGTCGCACGCCCGCTCGATCTTGTCCGGGTCGTACGGATCACGACCGAACTTCCGGCAGCCCCATCCCGTGTTGGTATCACTCGACTGCGCTCGCGGATGGCCCTTCAGCTCATCGTCGCGCGCGCAGCCAGTCGCCACGAGCGTAGCCAACAGGATGAATGTCACGGGGTGGATGGCTTTGGACATCGGCACGCATCCATGCAGTCGTAGACGTCGGCTGCGCTCAGTCCTGACCCGTTGCACCGGCGGTTGCAGGACCCGAGCGAGGAGTCCTTCCAGTCGAGCTTCGTCCGCCCATCCTTGCACGTCTTGGGATCGAGCTCGTAGTCAAAGACATCGCTCGGGGCCGGGGGCGGACACCGGCACTTCTCCAGGCAGTTGTGGAGTGCCATTGCGCCAAGACCAATTCCCGAGCATGTGCGATTGCATTGCGAGACCGACTTCGGCGCTCGCTTGCGGGTCCCGTCAGGGCATCGATTCGGGTCCGTCCTGATCGCGCGGAGCTTCTCCGAGAGGTATTTCTGGCTGAACTGCAGATCCTCGATCTCGGGGGGCGGAGCTTGGAGGCTGTCTAAGGGGGCGAGTTTGGCCGCGGCCGATCTCAGGGCGGCCTCTGCCTCATCGAGATCGTTTCGATCGAGCGCAGCCCGTGCTCGGTCTAGGTCGGCCTCGCAGCTCGGGACGACGGACAGGGCTTCGGCGCGGCGAGTCTCCTGATGCTCGGTGAAGCTCTGCCGTCCGAGCTCGCCAGCGCTGGCCGTGGTGAGCCCGAGCGCGAGTGTGAGCGTCTTCAAGAAGGCGGGTGGCAGTGGTCCGGGTGAGACCAGCTCGAGTGGGCTCTGGACCTCACGCACCACCATGCTCACCAGGCCCCAGACGGCGACCGCTCCCCCGAGGACAATCCCGACGAGCTGGATCACGTAGGCGATCAGCCCGAGCCAGAGGAACACGGCCGGGATGATCAGCCAGCGGTGGGGGCGGTTGGTCGGCGGTCTAGCGGGCGGAGGGAACTGGCGCTGCATTACCTTCCATGGTCTCGCCGGAGCAGCGCGGCGCGCAAGCCCAGGCTAATCGCATGCGCTCGCGCCCGTTCGGACAGCGTCAGCGAAGGCAACGAACGCGACCGCGCCTGCGAATGTCCAAGCCAGCAGCACGTCGGCGGCTTTGTTCTGCCCGCGAGAGGCGAGCAGCGATGCGTGCACCAACGCGCCGCCAGGAACGACCACGCAGCCCAGCACGAGCGGCCATTGGCCCGCGGCCACGAGCAGCGAGATGCACCACGCGGCGAGCAGCGTGGTCAAGAACGCGACGATGAGTTGCGGTGTGCTCATGGTCAGTCCCAGTCGCAGAAGTTCTTCACGCCGAGTTGCTGAGCGCACGCGCACAGATTGACGATGATGTTGTAGGCGCAACCACCGGCGAGCGCTGGAAGTGCAATCGTGGCCGCACACAAACTGCCGGCCAGGGAAAAACGCCAGATGCACTCGCGCCTCGAAGGCTTGTGCGCCTCCGGATCCATCCCCAGCTCGAGTAACGGACCACGAGCGAGGGCCAGCATCAGGCCAATCCGCTCGGGTGCGTCGCACGGGTCGGCGAGGTCGGTCTCCCACCACGTCGTCACCGACTCTGGACCGGGCTCTGGTTCGCCACCGCACTGGCGCTGGAGTTGGTCTCGGCCGAGCATGCCCGGCCGCGGCGGAGCTAGCGGGAGGTTGTGGTCCACCGAGGCGACCAGCACAGAGGCGTAGCCGTCGGCGAAGCTGGCGTCCAAGCGCGCGCCGGCGTCAGCGGACACGAGCATGGCACCGACCATGCTTCCGTCAGCGTCGAACGCGATGACCTCGATGGTCCCGTCATCATCCTGGCTGACCTCGGTGGAGACTGGATCGAAGGGCTGGGTCGGGGAAGCAACCGCGGTCGGAGATGTGGCGAGAGTGAGGGTGAGCAGGATCGACTGGTCGACCATGCTGGCAGTCTGAGCCGGCTGGAGGGCCGATCCATGGCGGCGCAGACGGTTCGCGCGGGTGCTGAGTCTCCGCGCCGTCAGACCGAGCGAAGGTCCACGCCGAGCACCGCCTCGTGCGAGCGGATGTCGTCGAGCAGCTCCGCGCTGGGCTCGTTCTCGACGACGATGGTCGCCGAGGCAGCCCCCTGCGCGCCCTTGAAGACCACGTTGCTCATGGTCTGCACGTTGAGCTGGTGCTTGCGTAGCGACGCCAGGATGCTGGCGAGCACGCCGACGCGATCGAGGTGGCGGACCACGAGCGTGTAGTGACCCTCGTGGCGCGTGTCCAAATTGACGACGTTGGGCACGGCGCCGCGCTCGGCGAACTCGCGAATGATTCGGACGGTCTCGGCTGCGATCGCGTCTTCGGCCTGCCCCGTGGAGGCGCCGATGTGCGGGGTCGCGTAGACGCCCGCGTGCTCGAGCAGGCGGTTCGCGAACGGAGCCTCGCCGTCCTCGGGCTCGTCCTCGAACACGTCGAGGCCGGCGCGGATGCGGCCGGAGGCGACCGCCTCGGCCAGGGCTTGATCATCGACCACGCCGCCGCGCGCGGTGTGGATCAGCAGCGCGCCGGCGGGCATCAGCGCGAGCTCGCGGGCGCCGATCAGGTGGCGGGTGCTCTCGCGGTAGGGCACGTGCACGCTGACGACGTCGCTGCTGCGCAGCAGCTCGTCGAGCGACTCGCAGGCGATCACCTTGTGCTCCTCGGCGTACTCGCGATCGAGCGAGGGCGAGTAGGCGGCGACGCGCATGCCGAACGCTCGCGCTCGGGTCGCGAGCTCGCGGGCGATCGAGCCGTAGCCGACCAGGCCGAGCCGACGTCCGTACAGGCCCTGACCCTTGCCGTACTTCTTCTTGTTCCAGCGCCCGGCGGCGAGCTCGTGGGTGGCCTCGACGATCCGGCGGTCGAGCGCGACGATCAGGCCGAACGCCAGCTCGGCGACCGCGATCGCGTTCTTGCCCGGACAGTTGGCCACGAACACGCCGCGACGACTGGCGGCCTCGAGATCGATGTTGTTCACGCCGGCTCCGGCGCGGATGACCAGCGACAGCGCAGCGCCAGCTGCGAACGCGGCCTCGGTGACGATGGTCGAGCGCACCACCAGGACCTCCGCGCGCGTGCGCTCGAGCGCAGCGGGGAGCTGCTCGGCGCCGAGGCCGGGCTCGTTGAAGATCTCATGGCCGAGCCCGCGCAGGACTTCGAGGCCGTGGTCCGAGAACTTGTCGGCGATCAGGAGACGCATTGCCCCATGGGTACCAGATCCGGCCAGTACCTGTGCTGGGAATGTCGTGCGACGATCGGGCGTCGGCGAGTGGTCGGCGACGTGAAGGAGAGCAAGCGCATTGGCAAATGGGCCGCGTCTGGGTAAGCCTTCGAGCGTGCGAGGCGCGGCGTGCATGCTCTTGTTGCTGGCGGTGAGCAGCTGCGGAGGACGAGGTCCACGCGACACGTCACCGGAGCAGTCGGGCGAGCCTGCGAGCGTCGGCGCGATCGAGCCTGCGACTGCGCCGAGCGAGCCCGATGCCGAGCAAGCGGCCAAGCTGAAGCGCGAGCAGCTCGAGCAGTTCATGGCTCGGTTCGAGCGCGAGGCCGCTGCCGCTCCGCCGCCGCCGGGGCCCGATCAAGCTGGCGACTGCCCGGGGCGCAGCGATCGTGATCGTCACGTCGGCGTGATCATCTCGCCGCTGCATCCGGCCAAGGGCAAGCCGGTGCGGATCCTGGCCGCGACGCTCGACGGCGAAGAGGCGCTCGCGCTGCGCGTGGAGATCGATGGCCAGCCGATCGAGGTCGAGACCGAGCATCGACTCGGCGTGCCGGCGTCGACGGTCGCCACCTTCACGCCGAGCAAGACCGGCAAGTACGAGGTCGTGGTCGGGCGCGAAGGCAAGGGCTTGCGCTGCGTCGGCTTCGGAGTGCGCGAGCGTCCGTTCAAGGATGACAGCGTGGTCGACCTCGCGACCGTCTGGGACAACCAGCGCTCGTGGAATTCGGCCGAGGAGGCGCTCTACAGCGCGTGGGTGCGCGAGCTGTTCGCGGGTCCGGCCGATCAGGATCTCGCCTGGAAGGCGCTGAGCGAGGTCACCTCCGACGCCGATCGCAACCTCCTGCACAACCATCTCGGGCGCGAGGAGGATCACCGCACGCTCGGCATGGAGCTGGTGCCCGACTGCGCCGACACGCCGTACTTCCTGCGCGCCTACTGGGCCTACAAGCGCGGGCTCCCGTACGGGTTTCGCAAGTGCTCGCGCGGCAAGGGGCGGCCGCCGGATTGCTTCGATCTCCGCACCAACCTCGACCCGCCCGATCGTCGGCCGCACTGGCTCGATCCCGATCCCAGCGTGCCTCCGCCGGATCCGCTGCCCGAGGGCGCGGCCGTGCCCACGCACAATGAGGAGATCGAGTACTTCTTCCGCCGCACGGTCGGCTGGGGCGTGCACACCGGCAACGGCCGCACCGCGTTCGGCGACTCGAACAGCGACCTCTACCCGGTCAACCTCGATCGTCGCGGACTCCGGCCGGGCATCGTCTACGCCGATCCTTACGGGCACATCCTGGTGCTCGCCGAGCTCGTGGCCCCGCGCGGCAGTCAGCCGGGGATCCTGTTTGCGATCGACGGTCAGCCCGACGGCTCGATCACCCGCAAGCGCTTCTGGGAGGGCAACTTCCTGTGGAACCAGTCCGACCCGACGCTCGGCGGCAGCGGGTTCAAGGCCTTTCGTCCGCTCGCGATGTCGGGTGACGCGGGTCAGGAGCGGCTCACGCAGATGAGCGACGAGACGCTGGCCGGGCTGCGCGACTACGGCGATGTGTCGAGCATGCAGCGCGAGCTGTCGCCGACGCAGTTCTACGATCTGATGGAGCGGCTGATCACGCCGGGCGTGCGCAGCCCATTCGCCGCGCAGGCCGAGCTGGTCGCGGCGCTGGCCGAGGCTGCGCGCGTGCGCGTGACCTCGGTCAACAACGGGCTCGAGCACTACCGCAAGAACCCCGACGAGCCCGTCGAGATGCCGTGGGGGCACGAGGTGTTCGAGACCGCGGGCGCGTGGGAGAATTTTTCGACCCCCGCTCGCGATCTTCGCCTGCTGATCGCCATCGACGTGGTCCTGGGCTTTGCCGACAAGGTGCGCCGCAACCCCGAGGCCTTCGGGTTGGATCCCAAAGCCGATCCCGCGCACCTCGAGCAGACGCTCGAGTACCTCGACCAACAGCGCGAGTTGCTCCTCGCCGACCTCGCGCACGCGATCACCTACACGCGCTCCGATGGCAGCACCTGGCAGCTCAGCCTGACCGAGATCGTGGCCCGGGCCCCGGCATTCGAGAGCGCGTACAACCCCAACGACTGCGCGGAGATCCGCTGGGGCGCGCCCGAGGGCAGCGACGAGGCGAAGACCTGCAACCGTCGCGCGCCCGAGGATCAGCAGATCAAGATGCGCCACTACCGGGTCTGGTTCGCCGAGCGACGACGGCCGGCCCGAGGCGACGAGGGCCCAGAGATTCCCGAGCTTTCACCCGCTACAGCCCCCCAGTGAACCGACGAACATGTGAGGAGGTGAGCGGGTTCAAGCACCGACTCGCCGACGTCTGTCGGCGAGCAAAGACGAGCAGTGACGCGCGCGAGATCGGCCGCACGGCCGATCACAAAAGCGAAACTGGTCGGGTGACTTACGTGCGCGTCCAATTGTAGAATGGCCCCATGTCGACCATGCAGGGCGCCGGCAGTCCGAGCGAGCGCCGCGACAACCAGCGCTTCGAAGTCGAGGTGGTCGTGCAGATCCATCGCGACGGGGGCGTCGTCGACTGGCCGAGCGAGGACATCAGCGCGGGCGGCATGCGCCTGCGCGTGGTCGGGGATCCGCCGAAGCCCGGTGAGCGACTCAAGCTCAGCTTCCGCCTGCCGCTGCTCGCGGCTGCGATCGAGGCCGAGGGTGAGGTCCGCTGGGTGGATCGAGGCACGCCGACGGTCTGTGGCATTCAGTTCAGCACCGGCTTGCGCGCGCGCGAAGTGTGGGCGATCAATCGCCTGCACACGCGGCGGTGAGGAGCACGACTGCAACCACGGGCACGCAGGCCACGGCACGGCGTGTCGCGGCTGCGATGCTCATCGTGGCGTTGTTGGATCCGTGCTTGGCTCGCGCGGCTCCGGCCAGCGACGGTGCCGTGCAAGGCCCGAGCTTGCCGTCGGTCGAGGATGATCCGGGCGAGGCTCCGCTGCCGGACGTGGTCGAGGGCCCTGATGTGGAGCCCGAAGTCGTCGAGCCCGAGCCTGTCGAGCCTGAAGTAGTCGAGCCCAAGCCCGAGCCGCCGCCGCCGAGCATGCAGGAGCCCGAGCGGTTGCGCGTGGCCGTGGGTCTGTCGAGCGAGCTCGACGGCAACAAGCAGGAGCGGGCGCTGCTCGACACGCTCGAGCGCTCGGTCGGGGCCTCGCCGTCGCCCAAGGCCGACGTTCGGCGCTTGCGGGTCGGGGCCAAGCCGCCGCGCGAGGTCTGTCGCGAGGGCGGCGACGATCTGGTGATCACGATCGGCTACGTGCCCGATCACGCCGAGCCGGTGCTGCTGACCTACGACTGTCGCATCGATCAGGAGCTCGGTGTGCGTCAGGATCTCGCGGCCGAGGATCCCGATCTGCTCGGCGTGCTGTGGACCGAGCACAACGATCGCGTCGCCAACGGTGCGCGCGAGCGCAAGCGGGCGAGGATCTCACCCAAGCTGCGCACCGGGCTGATCGCTGGCGCTGCGGTGCTGGTGATCGGCGTGGCGGCTGGCTTCTTGATCGCCGGCGCCGTGCAGCGAGAGAGCGTCGTGCTCGTGGTATCGCCCTGAACTACCTCGGCATCTCTTTGATGTAGATGTCGCGCTTGGGGTAGGGGATCTCGATGTTGGCGGCCGTCAAGGCCTTGTAGACGCGCGTGGTCATGTCGTCGACGATCGCCTCGCGGATGGTCGGATCCTCGATCCAGACCGAGAGCTCGAATTCCAAGCCCGAGCTGCTGAGCGCACGCAGGCGGATCTTGGGCGCGGCGGCCTCGGGCGCGGTGAGGATCTGCGTGCTGCCATTCGTGCACGCGAGCACGATCTCGCGCACGGCGTCGACGTCGGAGCCGTAGACGACCGCGAACTTGATGCGCACGCGCTGGCGACGATAGGGACCGCTGGTCTCGTTGAGCAGCTGCGCGTTGCCGATCACCGCGTTGGGCACGTTGATCTCGACGTCGTCGGGCGTCAGCAGCCGCGTCGATCGCATGCCGATGTGGGTGACCTCGCCGCGCAGCTGTTCGTTGAGCACGATCCAGTCGCGGACTTTGTAGGGCGCGTCGGCGAGGATGAAGATGCCGGCGAACAGGTTGGCGAGCGTGTCCTTGGCCGCGAAGCCGAACGCGACCCCGAGGATGCCGGCCGAGGCCAGCCACGCGGTCAAGTCGATCTCCCAGGCCAAGAACATCGCGTAGATCGCCCCGGCGACGACGACGATCCGCATCAGGATGTCGAACACCGGCAGCGTGCGTGGCTGCAGCATCGAGCGCTTGCTCTCGCGCGCGGCCAGGCTGGTCAGCACGATCGCGCCGATGCGTGTCGACGCGATCGCCCAGGTGACGATGATCAGCGTCTTGAGCAGCGCGTCGATCGGCACCTTCAGGCGCTCGGGCAGGCTCAGCAGATCGACCGACCAGTCGAGCCCGTAGATCAGCACGCTGAGGAAGATCGGGCGGCGGAGGATGTCGACGATCTTGTCGTCGACGTCGGTCTTGGTCTTCGACGCCGCGGCGCTGAGGATCTTGGTGATCACCAGTTCGATCAGCCAGGCCGCGAGGAAGGAGCCGACGATCGCTCCGGCGGCGTGGATCAGCGGCTCTTGCAGAAGCTGGCGGAGCAACTCCATGGGGGGCGAGATTTGAACCGGGCCGGGCACCAGTTGCAACGGGGGCGCTGCGGGCCGGCCAAGCGCGTTGTTTGAGGCCGGTTGCCGCTGGGTAGGCGGATCCTGATAACTTCGTCAGGTACTCGGGCTAGGAGACGACGATGCGTTATGGAGATGAGGGACACGAGGTCCGCGCGCTGCAGCGGGCACTGATCGCCAGGGGCTACGACCTTCCGCGCTACGGGGTCGACAGCGACTTCGGTCAGGAGACGCTGATGGTGCTGCAGCGCTTCGCCAAGGATCGCGAGATCGCTTATGACCCGGAGCTCGACGTGCCGCCGGCGTTGCTCGACGCGCTCGGGCTCGAGGACGAGCGCGTCGAGGTCATCGCTCCGACCAGCGACACCGTCGATCTCGAGGGCGTGACGCTCTACGATCTACGCAGCGAGCAGAGCGATCCGCACCCCAAGTCCAAGCGCGATCGCAACGGCAAGACCGTCCGCCGCATACCCGCGGCGATCGATGCGATCGTGCTGCATCAGACCGCGGTCCGCTTCGGCGCCGCGTCCAAGCAGAAGCTGCCTCGCCGTGCGCTCAACGTGGCTTGTCACGCGATGGCGTTTCTCGACGGCTTCCTGGTCTGGCCGGTCGAGCCGCTCTGGTACATCCACCACGCCGATCGTCTCAACGCGCGCTCGCTCGGGCTCGAGGTCGACGGGGTCTATCCCGGGCTCATCGGCGGCAAGACCGGCGCTCAAAAAGAGACGCCGCTGACCGACGAGGTCATCAAGGCCGCGCGCATGGGCATCAAGCTGCTGGTCGAGGAGGGCCGGCGGCGCGGGTGTCCGATCAAGTACATCTTCGCTCACCGCCAGTGCGACTCGTGGCGCCGCGCGGATCCGGGCGAGGGGCTGTGGCGGCGAGTGGTGCTCGAGTATGCGGTCCCGGAGCTGAAGCTCGTGGCGCAGCCGCGGGAGACCTTCCCGCATCCGAAGGGCCCGACGCGCCGGGGCAAGTCGATCCCGACGCGCTGGGATCCCAACGGGGACGGCAAGTACTGAGGCGCTACCACGGCCGACGGCCGATCTGACCCGAGAATCCCTCGCTAATCGTGGGGAGTGCGTCGCGCGTCGTCCCGGAAACGGGGGCGGTGCTACCTTCGTAATGCCCGTCGACCTTGCGCTGCGCGAGGTCATGAGCAGCTTCCGCGTCATGGTCTCGCTTCGCCACTTCGCGTCCTGGGTCTCTCGCCGAGTCGTCGCGGCGACGATGGGTTTGCTGACGACGGTGTTGTTGATGTTCGCGGCGCCTCAGACGGCGCTGGCCGAGCATGGTCGGCCGATCCGCTGGAACCTCGATGCCGCGAGCCAGGAGCTGGTGGTTGGGCGCGCGTTGCTGCGCTACGAGCCGGGCCTCGACGACGCCGCGTTCGATCTGGCCGACGAGCTGCCGGGCTGGTGGTCGGACATCGAGCTCGCGCTCGGCCGCGATCTCGACGACGACCTCACCATTCACCTGGTCAGTCACGCGGGCATGGTCGCCAAGGCGACCGGCATGCCGACCTGGGTGTCCGGCGTCGCCCACTCGCCGAGCGGCGAGATTGCGATCTCGATGCACAACCCCGACGGCTCGCGCAGCGATCTCGACACGCTGCTGCGCCACGAGCTGGTCCACGTCGCGCTGCACCGCGCGACCGGTGGCGCCGAGGTGCCGCGATGGTTTCATGAAGGCGTGGCCGAGAGCCTCGCCAACGAGGTCGATCTGATGCGCGCCGAGGCGCTGGCCGGAGCGGTGTTCGGCCGCGGCGTCCCGCCGCTCGAGCGCATGGAGGACGAGTTCCGCGGCGACGCGCAGCAGGCCTCGGTCGCGTATGCGGCCGCCCGCGACTTCGCGACCTGGCTGCGCTACCACGATCCCGACGAGGCGCACTTTCGCCAGCTGCTCAGCCAGCTCCGCAACGGTCGCGAGTTCGAGCAGGCGTTCGTGGACGCGTATGGGGTGCCGCTCGCGGATCTCGATCGACAGTGGCGCGAGGGCTTGTTCGGCCGCTTCGTGTGGTTTCCGCTGCTCGGGTCGGGGAGCTTGCCGTTCTTGTTGATCGGCCCGGCGTTGATGTTCGCGTGGGTGCGTCGGCGCAAGCGGCTGGCCGCCGACTGGGCGCGGCTCGAGGCCGAGGACGCGGCCGAGCGGACCGCTCGGTTGGAGCAGCTCGGCGCGCTCGGCTGGTCTTCCCCTCACACCCTCGTTCGGTAGACCACGCGTACGCTCGCGGCGATCGGCACGTCGTCGGGCAGCATCGGGCTCGCGGGTGTGTCGGCGCCGAGCGCTGCGGCGCGGTAGACGAGCGGCTCCACGCCGGGATCGATGTGGATCGTCTGCGGCCCCAGCAAGTTGATCCCGGCGGCCTCGGCGACCACTCGCGCGTCGGCGTGGGCCCGCTCGATCGCCATGCGCAGCGCGGCCTCGCGGTGCGGTCGCTCGTCGGCGAGCCGGAAGCTGATGCCGCTGCTCTGGTTGGCGCCCGCCTGCACGCCGGCGTCATAGATGCGGCCGGCGTCGGCGGGCTTGGTCACGACCGTGACGCCGTTGGTCGCTCGAAAGCCGACGATCTCGCTGGCGTCGGACTCGGGATCGTAGGCGGTGATCGGGTTGATGCCGACACCCACGGTGGTGAGGCCGTCGATCGGCAAGGCCGAGACCGCGTCGATCACCGCCCGCGTGCGCTCGGCGTTGCAGGCGGCGGCCTCAGCGGCCGTCTTGGCCTGGGTGATCACGGTCAGCGAGATCACGGCCTGGTCGGGCGCGACCTCGACTTCGCCAGCGGCGGTGACCTCGATGGTGCCGTCGAAGCTGAGCTGCTCGACCATCAAACGAGCATGGCACCACTCGCGAGTTAAGACCCCCGTGGGCAGTCGCAGACTGAGCCATGCACGTCCGCTTCGCGTCCGCCTCGGTCGCACCAGGTGCGACCGAGGATGGGG
>DATLLB010000318.1:0-4158 GCA_035538075.1 Enhygromyxa sp. | reverse complement strand
CGGCGGGGCTGCGACGACCGCTGGTTGGTCGCTCGGGACCTCGGCCTGATCCTCCGGCACTTCGTCCGGGACCACCGAGGTCATCGCCTCGCCCGAGCTCGACACGCATCCTTCAGCTGCGCCAACAGCCAGGCCGACGATCAGGGCCAACCCCAGCGAGCCGACCGCTCGCCGCGATGTCATCGACGTGCGCACGGACTCGAGCATCGTAGCAAGCTGACGGCATCTCGCCATTTAGCGGATGATGCGAGGCCGCGATTCGAAGCGAGCTGCGATCGCAGGCTCTCGATCGGCGATCGCCGCGGCCTTCGGTCGGCTAGCGCAGAAGGCGCTATTCGCACCAATGCGCGTCTGGACGGCTGTTTCGGCGCCTGTAGCCAAGTCCGGTCATGGGGTCTATGGTCCGCCTCGTGACGCTCAATCGAACTCCTCACCAGCTGGTGGCCACCGTGCTGGGTGCCGGGACCATGGGGGCAGGCATCGCTGCCCACCTGGCCAACACAGGCATTCGCACGTTCCTGCTCGACATCGTCCCGCGAGGCGTCGGCGCCGACGCTCCGAAAGCCGCACGAGACAAGCTCGCCCTGGGCGCGCTCAAGGCTCTGCCCAAAGCGAAGCCGCCCGCGCTGATGCACCCCGACTTCGGCGATCGATTGATCGCGGGCAACTTCGATGACGATCTCGCGACGGCGGTTGGGCAGAGCGACATCGTGATCGAGGCGGTGGTCGAGCGGCTCGACATCAAGCAATCGCTGTTCGCCAAGGTTGCGGCGGCCGCCCAGCCCCACACCGTGCTGGCGACCAACACCTCGGGCATCCCGATCGGTGACATCGCCGAGGCGCTGCCCGAGGACGCGCGCAAGCGACTGCTCGGGCTGCACTTCTTCAACCCGCCGCGTTGGATGCACCTGCTCGAGGTGATCCCGTCGAAGTACACCGATCAGGCGGTGGTCGACGACGTCGCGCGCTGGTCGGATCGCACGCTCGGCAAGGGCGTGGTGCTGTGCCGCGACACGCCCAACTTCATCGGCAACCGCATCGGCATCGGCGAGATGCTGCTGACCTTCGCGGTCACCATGGGCGATGGCTACACGATCGAGGAGGTCGACGAGCTCAACGGCAGGCCGGTCGGACGGCCGAAGACCGGCAGCTATCGGCTCGGCGACATGGTCGGCCTCGACGTCGTCGGTCACGTGGTCACCAACCTGCGCGGCGCGTTGAGCCCCGATCCGAGCGCGCCCAACTACGATCCGCTCTACGACAAGATGCAGCTCTCGTCGGCCCTGCAGGGGCTGCTCGACAAGGGCTGGTTCGGCGACAAGTCCGGGCAGGGCTTCTACAAGAAGACCACCGACGCCAAGGGTCAGCGCGTGATCCTCTCGCTCGACCTGAATACCGGCGAGTACCGTCCGCGCCAGGAGCCCAACTTCCCCGAGCTCAAGAAGCTCCGCGGCTCGCCGACCAAGGTGGTGCACGAGGCCATGCGGCTCGAGGGTCGCGCTGGCGAGTTCTTCCGCAAGGTCTACCTGCCGCTGTTCAACTACTCGGCGACCTTGACCGGCACGATCTGCGACACGCCCAAGCAGATCGACGACGCGATGAAGTGGGGCTACGGCTGGGCGATGGGGCCGTTCGAGCTGATGGACGCGGCCGGGCCCAAGTGGTGCGCCGAGCAGATGCGCGCGATGGGCATCGAGCCCGCGAAGGCGATCCAGAACCTGCTCGCGCTCGGCGACGACGCGACCTGGTACCGCGGGCGGCCGGGCAAGGATCAGCAGATCTTCGACGGCAACAGCTACGTGGACGTCGCGACGCCGGCCGGCATGCTGCTGCTCTCGGCCTACAAGCCGGAGCGAGAGATCGAGAGCAACAGCTCGGCCGCGCTGATCGACATCGGCGACGACGTGGCGCTGCTCGAGTTCCGCAGCAAGGCCAACATCCTCGACGAGGGCGTGGTCTCGCTGATGAACCGCGCGCCCGAGCTGCTGCGCGAGCGGGGCTTCGCCGCGCTGGTGATCGGCTCGCAGGACGACCACTTCTGCCGCGGCGCCAACCTGCTGCAGATCGGCATGGCCGCGATGCAGAAGAAGTGGGACGTGCTCGAGGCCGCGGTGAACGGCCTGCAGCAGACGGTCATGAACCTGCGTCACGGGCTGATGCCGGTCGTGGTCGCGCCCTACGGGCAGACGCTCGGCGGTGGTTGCGAGGTCGCGCTGCATGCCGACCACGTGCAGGCCAGCGCCGACCTGTTCATGGGTCTGGTCGAGATCGCGGTCGGCGTGCTGCCGGCCGGTGGTGGATTGAAGGAGATTGCCCGCCGCGCTTCGGCGCACGCCACCGAGATCGAGCCCGGCGAGGTGTTCAAGTGGGTGCGCCGCGGCTTCGAGGCGGCCGCGACCGGCAAGGTCTCGATGTCCGCGTTCGAGGCCCGCTCGACCGGTTGGCTGCGCCCGACCGACGGCATCACCTTCCACAAGAACCGCGTCGTCGCCGATGCCAAGCGAGCCGCGCTCGCGCTGGTCGCAGGCAACTACGTGCCGCCGGATCGCAACGAGCCGATCCATGTGATGGGTGCTCCGGGTGGCGCCAACCTGCTGCTCGGCATCCACGAGTTCGGCTGGGGCGGCTTCGCGACCGAGCACGATCAGCTGATCGGCACGAAGATGATCCACGTGCTCTCGGGCGGCATGAAGCCGATCGCCGGGACCGTCACCGCGCAGGAACTGCTCGACCTCGAGCGCGAGGCGTTCTTGTCGCTGTGCGGGACCGAGAAGACCCTCGCCCGCATCCAACACATGCTCGACACCCGCAAGCCGCTGAGGAACTGAGGAGACAGACATGGCCCAACTCAAAGAAGCAGTCATCGTCGCCAGCAAGCGGTCCGCGGTCGGCAAGGCCCCTCGCGGAGCGCTGCGCAACACTCGGCCCGACGACATGGGCGCCGCGGTCCTGCGCGCGACCCTTGCCACCGTCAACGGGCTCGAGCCGAGCATGGTCGAGGACATCGCGATCGGCTGTGCGATGCCCGAGGCCGAGCAAGGCCTCAACGTCGGTCGCGTGATCGGCATCGGAGCCGGCTTGCCGGACCAGACCGCCGCCGTCACCGTCAACCGCTTCTGCAGCTCCGGGCTGCAGACCATTGCGATGGTCGCCGAGCGCATCATGGTCGGCGCGATCGAGTGTGGCGTCGGCGGTGGGATCGAGTCGATGTCGATGGTCCCGATGGGCGGCAACAAGCCGCGCGTGAGCCCGAAGATGGTCGCCGAGCGGCCCGAGATCTACATCTCGATGGGCATCACCGCCGAGAACGTCGCGCGCAAGTACGAGATCAAGCGCGCCGAGCAGGACGCGTTCGCGCTCGAGAGCCACAAGCGGGCTGTCGCCGCGATCGCCGAGGGTCGCTTCAAAGAGGAGATCATCCCGGTGACCACCACCGAGGGCTCGATCTTCGCCACCGACGAGGGCCCGCGCGCCGACACCAACCTCGAGGCCCTGTCCTCGCTGCGCCCCGTGTTCCACGTCAAGGGCAGCGTCACGGCCGGCAACGCCTCGCAGACCAGCGACGGCGTGGCCATGACCGTGCTGATGTCTGCCGAAAAAGCGAAGGCGATCGGCGCCAAGCCGATCGCTCGCTTCGTCGGCTTCGCCGTCGCTGGCGTGCCGCCGGAGATCATGGGCATCGGCCCGGTCGAGGCGATCCCCAAGGTCCTGCGGCAGACCGGGCTGAAGCTCAGCGACATCGATCTGATCGAGCTCAACGAGGCGTTCGCCTCGCAGTCGCTGGCGATCATCAAGACGCTGGGCTTGGACCCCGCGAAGGTCAACGTCAACGGCGGAGCGATCGCGCTTGGCCACCCGCTCGGGTGCACCGGGGCCAAGCTGACTGCGACCGTGCTCTCGGAACTGCGCCGTCGCAAGGGTCGCTACGGCATGGTGAGCATGTGCATCGGCGGCGACTTCAGCCTCGACATCACGCAGCTCTGAGCCTCGACAATTGAGAAAGGCCGACCCCGATCGGGGCCGGCCTTTTTGCGGACTCGAAGGCCTGTTAGTAGAGCGCCTCGAAGATGCCGGCCGCTCCCATGCCGCCGCCGATGCACATGCTCACCATGCCGTAGCGACCCTTGCGGCGGCGCAGCTCCGAGAGCACGGTCGCGG
>DATLLB010000317.1:0-2148 GCA_035538075.1 Enhygromyxa sp. | reverse complement strand
CGGCTGCGGGTGTTCGGCGATGTGATCCCCAGCTGGGACGCGGAGATCGACGGCGAAGCGCGGGCTCGGCTCGTCGCGGGCGAGGTCGACCTCGCGGCGCTGCGCCACGGCGGACGAGCGCTCGCGTGCAGCGACATGTTCTTCGCGCCGATGAACAACCTGATCGCGCCGGGGCGGTCGACGTACATGGGCGGCGGCTGGGAGACCCGACGCAAGCGCGGGCCTGGGCACGACTGGATCCTCTTGCAGCTCGCCGCGCCCGGGACGGTGGGGTTGGTGGAGATCGATACGGGTCACTTCCACGGCAACCATGCGCAGCGCTGCTCGCTGTGGGGCGTGCACGCGCCGGGGGCTCGGCTTGCGGACCTGCTCGCACGCGATCGCTCCGAGGGTGGTTGGCACGAGGTCTTGCCGCCTTCGTCGATCCCGGCGGAGGCTTGGCAGCCGATCATTCGTGATCTGCCGCTTGGGCCGGATCGGCGGGAGTTCGTGCGGCTGGCCGCGGACGCGGGCCCGTTCACGCACGTGCGGCTCGACACTTTTCCCGATGGCGGCGTCGCTCGGCTGCGCGTGTACGGCCATCCCAAGGAGGGCGCATGAGGTCCGCGAGCAAGCTCGACGCGATGAGCGAAGCCGAGGCCACGCAGGCGCTCGCGCGCTGCTGTGGCGCCGCGCGTTGGGTGACGGGGATGCTCGAGCGCCGGCCGTTCGGCAGCGACACGCACCTGCTGACCTGCGCCGACGAGGTCTGGTCGCTGATGCGGCCGGCCGACTGGCACGAGGCCTTCGCCCACCACCCGCGCATCGGGGCCAGCCTCGAGTCGCTGCGCGAGAAGTTCTCGCAGACGGCGAGCATGTCCGCGGCCGAGCAAGCCGGAGCGATGACGGCCAGCGAGGCCGAGCTCGAGGCCCTGCGCGACGGCAACCTTCGCTACGAGGCCCGCTTCGGTCACATCTTCATCGTCTGCGCGAGCGGCAAGTCGGCCGCGCAGATGCTCGAGCTGCTCGAGGCTCGGCTGGGCAACGATCCCGACACCGAGCTGCGCGTCGCCGCGGCGCAGCAGCACGAGATCACCCGCTTGCGGCTGAGGGACCTGTGATGCGCAGCCCGATCACCACGCACGTGCTCGACACCTCGGTCGGGCGGCCCGCCGCCCACGTGGCCGTCACGCTCTCGCGCGAGACGGACGACGCCAAGCACTGGGAGGTGCTGGCCGAGCGCACGACCGACGCCGACGGGCGCATCGCCGATCTGCTCGCGCCCGGCTCGCTGCGGCCCGGCACCTACCGGCTGCGCTTTGCGACCGGCGCTTACTTTGCGAGCGTCGGCGTCGAGGACTTCTTCTATCCCTGGGCCGAGATCGTGTTCACCGTGCACGACACCGGCCAGCACTACCACGTGCCGTTGCTGCTCAATCCGTTTGGCTACTCCACCTATCGCGGAAGCTGAAGGTCGCGGAAGCTAATGACCACCATCGTGAGCACCCTCGCCGAAGACGTCGCCGACACCTTGACCGCGCTCGAGGTCGCCAACGATCACTTCAAGACCGTGCGCCCGGGCGAGCGCGGCGATCGGCAGCCGGTCCACGTCGTCTATGGCGGCGCCCACCTGTTTCGCCGCGACTCCGCGGCCCGGCTCGGTGTGCTCGCGCTCGCGAGCCTCGACAGCTACGCGGCCGATCCCTTCGCGTTCGCGCGGATCCTCGATCTGCCCGGCGCGGCCAACCTCGACTGCGACGAGGCGGCGGCCAAGGCCAAGTACATCGCCGATCCCGAGGCGCTGCGGGTCGAGGACCGCGACGCCTGGCTGGCGCTCGCGGTCTACGAGCGCGTGCGTGGCAAGCTCGAGCGCGAGCCGGTCGAGGACTTTCGCATCGACTTCGAGGATGGCTACGGCAACCGCCCGGACGACGAAGAAGACGCGACCGCGATCGGAGCGGCGCGCGAGCTCGCGGCCGGGCTCGTCGGCGGGACCCTGCCGCCCTTTTGTGGGATCCGCATCAAGCCGCTCGAGGGCGCGCTGCTGCATCGTTCGATCCGCACGCTCGACCTGTTCGTCTCGACCGTGATCACCGAGGCCGGCCGCCTGCCCGACAACTTCGTCGTCACGCTGCCGAAGATCTCGGTGCCCGAGCAGGTGTCGACGCT
>DATLLB010000316.1:0-6556 GCA_035538075.1 Enhygromyxa sp. | reverse complement strand
CGGGGAGGGCGGCTCGACGACGGCGATGGGGTCAGACGTGCTGGGCGGGCTGGCGATCGGCATGGCCGCGACCGGGCGCGAGCTCGAGTGGGTGCAGCCGAGTAACACCACGGCCAGCGGCGCGAGCCTGCGAGCGAACATCTGCAAGCTCGCACGCCTCAGCGCGGCTCGGGATTCCCTTGTCGCCTGGGCTCGGCCTCGGGGTTGCGCTCGTCGAGCAGGATCACCGGCGCCGCCGAGCCGCGACCCGGACTCCAGTAGAGCAGCTCGGCCTCGTGCTCGCGCACGCGCAGGAACGTGAACTGCACGCGCTCGCGCGGCATCAGGACGTCGTGCGTGAACACGGCCAGCCAGGTGCCCGTGTTGTAGTACCAAGCGCGCCCGCCCGTGGGCCGACGCAGCCGCCAGAGCACCTCGTCGTGGGTGTGGCCGAAGCTGACGATCGGCACGTCGAGGATCTCCACGATCTTCTGCGCGGCGCGGCGCATCGGCGAGGAGCTCTCGGGCGGCGAGCGGAACAGGCCCCAGCCGATGCCCATGATCGCGGCGATCAGAAACGCGAAGTCGAGCAGCAGGAACAGCATGGCCTTGAACATGAAGCCGCCCTTGAGCTGGGCGATCGCATGAAAGCCGGCGAACCACAGCCCGAACGCGAGCGCGGCCAGCAGCACGATGATCAACAGCACGCGCAGGCCCTGGCGCGTGAGCGTGGACAGGGCCTCGACCACGCTCGCGCCGCGCTCCTTGAGCGCATCGATGGCGAGCAGCTTGTCGCCGAGCGCCCCGGCCTCGGGCAGCGCGGCGAGCTCGGCCAGCGCCTTCTCGTGCGCGGCCCGGTACTGCTCGCGCGCACGCTTTTGGCTGTGGGCGATGCGACGGATCACCTGCGGCCAGAAGCGCATGTGGCTGAGCA
Organism: Enhygromyxa sp.; assembly: GCA_035538075.1. Lineage (GTDB taxonomy): Bacteria > Myxococcota_A > Polyangia > Nannocystales > Nannocystaceae > Plesiocystis. Next base: position 5,643 of record DATLLB010000316.1, on the reverse strand, counting down.
CCACCCGCGTGATCAAGTGCGGGCTGTTGCCGAGCAGCCACTTGGCGTAGCGCATGTGGGCGCGGGTGCTGGGGACCATGAAGGTGATGGCCCCGAAGCCATTGAAGAGGTAGCGCTGGAAGAAGTTGCCGAGCGGCATGTCGTACTCGGCCTCGTGCACGTCGCGGGGCGCCTCGGCCAGGGTCCCGCGCAGCAGGTACGTGAACGCGTTCTCGGGATCGTATTGGCAGCCGTGCTCGATCCACACGCGGCCGGGCTCGTACCAGAACCACGGCGGAAAGCGCAGGCGGTTGCGAGCGTCGGTCAGCTCGCGCTCGCCGGTGAGCTGCTCGCGGGCGCGGTCGAGGATCGTGCGCTCGATCTGCTTGCGCACCGCCGGCCACTGGATCTCGAGGTCATGGTTGCCGGGCAGGAACACGACCTCGTGCCCGGCTCCGAGCACCTTGGCGATGCCCTCGACGAAGCCGGGGTGCCCGTCGAGGATCTCGCTGATGTCCCGCGCCGCGCGATCGGGCGTGAGGAACGGGCCGAACTGGCGCTCGACGAAGGTCGCCTCCGGGGTCTGCGGCGGCCGATCGAAGCGCAGCAGATCGAACGCGTCTCCGTTGATGATCAGCCGCAGCGAGGCGTTGCGCTTGTGCGCGTCGTCGACCAGCCACTGACAGAAGGCGCGGAAGTCCTCGTCGTAGAAGAACGCCTCGAGCTCGAAGTAGCGGCCCGTGTGCGGGTTCTTGCCGCGACCCAGATGCAGGTCGCTGACGACGACGAGATCATGCATGTGGTCGGGGCAAAATAGCAGCGTGGGCGCGTGGGATCATCCGGTCCGAGTCACACCGCGCAACCACTCCAGATAGGGCGCGTTGATGGACTCGGGCGTGATCACCAGGATCTTCGGCACCTGGTACGGGTGCGCGCGCTCGAGCTCGGCGATCGCTCGAGTGACGCGATCCTCTGGACACTCCATCAGCATCACGACCTCGGCGTCATCCTGGATCGCGCCATCCCACCAGTAGAGCGAGCGGACCGCGGGGATCAGGTTGGCACAGCCGATCAGCTTGGCCTCGAGCAGCGTGCGGGCGAGGGTCGGGGCCGCATCGACGGGGGCGGTGCAGACGATCAGACGGAGGCCGACGTCGGGCATGGCCTAATGTAGACCAGCGACGCCGCCTTCGGGACCCTCGAGGGTGCGGGCTTGCTCGAAGGCGGCGCGCAGCAGCGGCGCGTAGCGGGCCACGTCGTAGCCGACCCGGTGGATGCGATCGATGACGCGCGGATCGACGATCTCCAGCTGCTCGAACGCGCTCGACGGCGCGGCGGCATGAAACGGGAGCACGAAGCCGTGGCACCACTGAAAGCAGGTCTTCACGGCGGTGATCGACATGTCACCGGTGCCGCCGCCGGTGGTTGCGACCACGCCGGCGAACTTGCCCGCGAGCTCGCCGTAGAGAAAGTCGAACCAGTTCTTGAGCGCGCCGCTCATGCTGCCGTGGTACTCGGGCGTGCCCAGGATGAAGCCGTCGGCCCAGTTGGCTTGCTCGCGGATCGCCTGCACGTCGGGCCGCGCGGCCTGTTCGCGATCACCCCAGATCATCACGGGCAGCTGGACCTCGCGCAGGAACAGGTGGCGGACCTCGGCACCCGCGGCGCGGGCCGCATCGCCGGCGAGTCCGACGACCTGCTCGAGGTTGCCATCTTCGCGGCTCGATCCGCAGACCACGAGGACCTTGGGCGGCATGCCCCCATGTAGACCGCGGGCGCGCGCGGAGCAACCGGGATCGACCCCCCACGGTGGTGGGGAGAAATCGTGCAAAAGCTCGGGGTTGCCTTGCTCGTGCGCACGCGGCCCTCGTAAGCTCGCAATCGATGGCGAGCAGCGCGGCGGACAGCGTGACCGGGGACGTGGGTGGTGACGTGGGTGGTGAGCTGGTGCCGCTGCGCGACGGTTCGCGCAAGTTGGTCCCGGGGCCTGCGCTGAGCGGGGAGCAGCTGCCGATGCTGGCCGGGTGGGGGAACCTGCCGGTGCCGGGCGTCGAGGTTCGCTCCGAGGATCTGCATGCGTTGACGGCCGGGCGCGTGCTCTCGCGTGGGCTCGGGCGCTCGTACGGCGACTCTGCACTGCCGCCGCCGGGCGAGCTGGAGGTCGCAAGCACGGTGCTGGCCGATCGCATCCTGCACTTCGATCCGGCGACCGGGCTGATGCGGGCCGAGGCCGGGCTGAGCCTGCATGCGATCAACGCGATGATGATCCGGCGCGGGTTCTTCCCGCCGGTCACTCCGGGCACGCAGTTCGTGACGCTCGGCGGCGCGGTGGCGGCCGACGTGCACGGCAAGAACCACCACGTCGCCGGCTGCTTCGGTCGGCACGTCACGCGCTTGTTGATGCGCACCGCCGACGGCCGCGTGCTTTGGTGCTCGCGCGACGATCACCCCGATCTGTTCTGGGCGACGATCGGCGGGATGGGGCTGACGGGGCACATCCTCGAGGTCGAGTTCCGCATGGATCGGATCCCGAGCAGCTGGATCTGGGGCGAGACGCTGCGCGTACCGGACATCGGCGAATACGTCCGGCTGCTCAAGGAGTCGGCGGCAGACTGGCCGATGACCATGGGCTGGATCGACTGCGTGTCGAAGGGCCGTCGGCTCGGTCGCGGGATCCTGTTTCGCGGGCGCTGGGCCACGCCCGAGGAGGCGCCCAAGAAGTACGCGGCGCCGTTCAAGCGGATCACCGTGCCGTTCATGCTGCCGAGCTGGACGCTCAATCCGCTGACGGTGCGAATGTTCAACGAGGGCGTGTATCGCAAGCCGATCCACGCGCAGAAGCCCGTGCACTGGGAGAGCTTCTTCTATCCGCTCGACAAGGTGCGCCACTGGAATCGCGCGTACGGGCGCAAGGGCTTCACGCAGTACCAGTGCGTGCTGCCGGACACGGCCGGGCCCGAGGCCGCGCGGCGCTTCTTGGAGGTGCTGACCACGACCCCGGGCGGCACCTCGTTTTTGTGCGTGATCAAGGACTGCGGTCCGCAGAGCGAGGCGATGCTGTCGTTCCCGATGCGTGGGATCTCGATCGCCCTCGACATCCCGGTTCGCAAGGACACGCAGGCGCTGGTCGATCGCTTGAACGAGGCGACGCTGGCCGAGGGCGGGCGCATCTACTTGGCCAAGGATGCCTTCACGCGCGCCGACCACTTCCGGGCGATGGAAGGGGAGCGGCTCGAGCGGTTCATGGACGTGCGGCGCCGCTGGGATCCCGAGCTGCGCCTACGCAGCGCGCAGTCGGTCCGCATGTTCGGTGACGCGAGCGGCTGAGTGAGTGCGTGCGGGTGGACGCTGGCGGCCGTGCGCCGGCCGGCATCGTCCTCATGATCGCGCGGCTCGATCCTGATCTCGCGGGTCTGCGAGTGGCACATCGATTGCTGTCGGCGGACGCATGCCGAAGATCAAAGAGCGCTACAAGATCCTGGTTGGTAAAGATTTCCAGCGGTATCACATGGCGCTCGACGTCAATTCCGCATTGGAGAAGACCGAGAGCCGCACCTTCGGAGAGACGAACAAGGCGCCCGACTCCAACACGGTGTTGATCATGACGGTACCCGAGCTGCGCGGTGCGATCGGGGACATGGACACCAGCAGTCTCGAGGACGCCGGCGATCGCCAATATGTGCTCGTGTTGACCAACATCCCTTTCGCCTACTTCGAGCTGATGCAGGGCGGATCCAACAACGTCATCAAGAGCATGCAGAACGTCGAAGCCGGCACGGTGACATTGAAGGTGTACGTGAACTCCGACGATGGGACCTTGGTGGTCGCGGGGATCACCGGGAACCTCAACGCGACATTGCCACGCCGGACGAAGTAGTCGGCGCGCGCGGTCCTGGTCACGCGCGCTGAAAAGCGGTAGAGAGACCGCCATGCACGTAGCCTTCCTCGGGGCGACCAAGGGCATGGGGCGCTCGCTCGCTCGCTTGATGGCCGCGCGCGGTGATCGGCTGGTCCTGCTCGGCCGCGACGCCGAGGAGCTCGAGCGATCGGCTCGCGATCTCGAGGCGCGCGCAGGCAACGACCAGACCATCGAGACGGCCGTCTGCGATCTCGGCGATCCCAGCACCTTCGCGCCGGCGCTCGAGGCTGCGGAGCGGCTGCTCGGGAAGCTCGACTGCGTGGTGGTGACCGCTGGGCTGTTCGCCACGCAGGAGCAGCTCGAGGCCGATCACGACCGCGCGCTGCAGCTGCTGACGGTGGACTTCGCGAACACGGTGGGCTTCTGCGAGCACGCGCGCGCGCGCATGCTGGCCAGCGGCGGCGGCAAGCTGTGTGTGTTCAGCTCGGTCGCGGGCGATCGCGGGCGCAAGCCGGTCGTCCTCTACGGCGCAGCCAAGGCTGGGTTGTCGGCGTACCTCGAGGGGCTCGATCACAAGTTTCGCAGCCAGGGGCTGCAGACCATCTGCGTGAAGCCGGGCTTCGTGAAGACCGGCATGACCGCGAACCTGAAGCCGCCGCCCTTCGCCGGCGAGCCAGACGCGGTCGCGGCCCGCGTGCTGCGGGCGATCGACCGCGGGACCCCGGTGGTCTACGCGCCGTGGATCTGGCGCTGGATCATGCTGGTCATCCGCTCGCTGCCCCGCTTCGTGATGCGCAAGATCGGATTCTGATTTAGCCCCGACGGGGGTTGACCAAGACCCCCTCTGGGGGTCACCACGTCCGGCTGCGCACTACGAACCAGCCCCCGAGCGAGCGAAGCGAGCGAACGGACGCGAAGCGGACGAAGCGGGCTCAGTCTACATCGGCCCCGGGGGTATAAATAGCTGTGCAGGTCCTGCAACGGCAGCGCTGTCGTGCGTGCGGCTCGGAGCTGCTCGAGATGCTCGCGCAGGGCGAGCGCGCGTGGGAGTGCGGCTCGTGTGGGCTCGCGGGCGGTCGTGACCTGGTCCGGGTTCGCTGGCAGCGGACGCTCGCGGAGCTGCCCGACGGCACCCAGCAGGAGCGCTGGAAGAGCGGGATCAACAGCCTTCGTCGGGCGCAGATGCTGCTCTTGATGCTGCGCTGGGCCTGCGATCGCCAGCGCGAGGAGTCGCGGGTGTTCGGCGTGCGGCTCTCGGTGCTGGTGTGGAGCAGCGCGTGCCTGCGCGACGCGGCGCGGCTGCTCGGCGGGTGGCTGTACGTGTCGGCCGAGGAGCGCTGGGATCTGTGGGAGTTCGAGGCCTGCTTGGATCAAGACCTGCGCGTGCTGACCGGCGAGGCCGCGAGCGTGTTTGCTTCGCACACCACGTACATCGAGGCGCTGGTCGAGCGGCACCTCGCGAGCGTGCAGATGCTGGTCGAGCGTAGCGAGCACCTCGACGCGCCGCCGCGGCCGTTGCCGACGCGTACCTGATTCAGCGATCGCCCTTGCCGGGCGGCAGGGCAGGGCGATCGTCGTCGTCGCGCAGAGGCGAGGTCTCGCGCACCACGACGGCCGCGAGCTCGCGGTTGCGGGTGGTCGAGCTGCGAAACTCGCGGAGCGACGTGATGCCGGCCTTGTCGTCGTCGATCGCCTCGCCCTTGTCGCGCTTGTTGTCCGCGAACGCGCGCAGGATCACGTAGATGATCGGCAGGATCGCGTACTCGATCACGACCAGCCCCGCGGCGGCCATCAGCGCGAAGATC
>DATLLB010000315.1:0-9807 GCA_035538075.1 Enhygromyxa sp. | reverse complement strand
GCGCGCGGGCCAGGAGCCCGACCTCGCCTCGCTCGCGCGCAGCGGTGATGGTCGCCGAGAAGATCGCGAGCGCACCCTCAACGTCGCCGCTGTCATCGAGCCACGCCGCGCGTGCGAGCGCGAGCTCGGCCGCGCGAGCGTCGTGCGGCCGCGCGAGCCGTGCGACCGCAGTCTCGGCCTCCTCGAGCACCAACGCCTGCAGCTCCCGGCGACCCCAGTGCCCGACCACGTGCGTCGCCAGCTGAGTCCGCAGCGTCGCGGCGAGCTCCTCGAGCTGCGCGACCTCGGCTGCACGCGTGGCGGCGCGCAGCGACGGCACGGCCTCGGCGAGCCGCCCTCGCCACAGCGAGCGCTCGGCCAGCAGCGCCTGGATCTCGATCGTGAGCGGGAGATGGCCGAGATCGGCCGCGCTAGCGAGCTGCTCGACCAACGCTTCGGCCTCGTCGATCCGCGAGGTCCGGGCCAGCGCACGCGCTCGGCTGATCTGCTCGTAGCTCGCGAAGATGTGCTCGCGCTGGGCCTCGTCGGCAGGCAGCGGGTGCGAGGTCTCGGCCAGCCGCGGGTCGTCGCACGTTGCGAGGTCAGGTAGCCGCTCGAGCAGCTCGAACGCCCGCGCAGCGCCGTCGGGGCAGAGCAGCAGCTCGACGAGCGCGTCCAGCTCTCGTCGCTGACGCTCGAGGCAGCTCGTGCGTCGATCGAGCATCGCGTCCGACTGGGTCCCCAACACGCGCGTCGCCTCGCAGGCGCGACGCTGACTTTCGAGCCAGTCCGCCGTCCAGCTCGTGAGCGCTTCATCAATTACGCGAAGCGAGGTCTCGCCGTCGGCTTGGCTCGCGAGGGCGCCCCGCAACGTCGCGCGACGCTCGTCGTCCCAAGTCCCGGCCAGCAGCGTCTCGTCGAGCTCGCACAGACGCGGGCCGCTCACGCTGCTGCGCGCGAGCCCGACCGCAGCGACGACGAGCACCGCGGTGCCGAACGCCCAGGCCACTCGCCGCGATCGACGACGAGCGTCGAGGCTGAGGTCGAGCTCGGTGAGCAACGCAGCCATGGCCGGCCAGCGCGAGGCCGGATCCGCCGCCAGACCGCGCAGGATCGCCGCGCGCAGCCGCTTGGGCACTGGGCTGTCTTCGCGGATCGGCGCCGCTACGCCGCGCCGCACCGACGCGGCCAGGGCCTCGACCGTCGCGCCCGCGAACGGTCGGCAGCCGAACAATGCCTCGAACGCGACCGCGCTGAAGCTGAACTGATCGCTCTTGGCGTCACAGACGAGGCCGTCGAACTGCTCCGGGGCCATGTACGCAGGCGTGCCCATCCACGCGCCGGCCCGCGTCAACGCGGTGTTCGAGTCGAGCTCGCTACCTGCGAGCTCGAGCTCGCTGTCGAGCAACTCAGGCTCGAGCGTGCGGACCAAGCCAAAGTCGAGCGTGCGCACGCGGCCATCGACACCCACCACCACGTTCTCGGGCTTGAAGTCGCGGTGCACGAGCCCGGCCGCGTGTGCGGCTGCGAGCCCGGCCCCGGCCTCGCGCAAGACGGCGACGATCGCCCGCCAGTCGCGATCCGTGCCCGCCTCGCGCCCATCGGGCCACAGCCACGCGCTCAGCGTCTCGCCGACGACCAGCTCCATCACCACGAACAGGGCGCCCTGGTGCTCGCCGAGCTCGTAGATCTGCACGACGTTGGGATGGGACAGGCGAGCGAGCGCCTGGGCCTCTCGCTCGAGCCGCATTCGCGCGACGCCGGATTGGTAGCGCGACCGCAGCAGCTTGACGGCGACCTTGCGCTCGAGCTGCTCGTCGTAGCAGGCGAACACCACCCCCATGCCGCCCTCACCGAGCTTGCGCAGGACCGTGAAGCGACCGAGCCGCTGCACGTTGGCGTCGATCGCTGCGGCGCCAAGATCCACGTCGGTCTGCGTCGGTCCGAGCGCGAGGCCGGGGAATTGTTGGGCCCGAATCGCTCGTGCGAGTCGCCGCTCGGACTCGGTTGCAGCGCCGCGCTCAGCGAGACCGTCGGCCGTGCCGTCGTCATCGGGGGTCTCCATCTCCGCTTCGATCCGGGCGCCCTGCGAGGATATCCCGCAATGGTTGGGGCGCGCGCGCTCGTGGGCGATGACCATGCGCGGGACTGGAGTGCAACGTCGATACCAACATCGACAGCTCGTCCAGCCGCTCGCAGGACCGTTCGCGCTCGTGCGTCGTCGAACAGCGCACGCACAGCGACCGTGCGCGCACAGTCGCTCAGCCGATCCCGTGCTTCTTCAGCAGTCGGATCAATTGATAGCGGTTGCGCAGCCCCAGCAGCCGCCACGCTCGGTCCTGGACGCCGTCGGCGTGGGCCAGCGCGGTCTCGATCTGCTCGCGGGTCAGGTTGCGCGGGTCGAGCTCGGCGGCGGGCTCGGTGGGCACATGCTCGATCTGCGAGTGCCCGGCGACCACGCTGTGCATCATCGCGGTCCACAGCGCAGTCTCGAGCTCGCGCACGTTGGTCGGAAACGGTCGGCCGAGCAGCGCTCGCACCAGGCCTGGATCGACGCGCGGATGATTGCTCGGATCGGCGTCGGGGAAGAAGCGGCGGGCGAGCATCGGATCTTCGGCGGCCATGCGCCGGATCAGGTGGGGGATCAACAAACCGATGTCCTCGCGGCGAGCGGCGAGCGGCGGGACCGACACGCGCAGACGCAGGCGCGCGGCCAAGTCGTGCTTGAGCTCCTCGAGCGGGCGATTGCTGGCGGCGATCAAGCGAAAGTCGGCGCGCCGGGTCTGCGCCTCGCCGAGCCGCTGGTACTCGCCGCGATCGAGCACGCGCAGGAGATGAGCCTGCAGATCGTGGGACAGCTCGCCGATCTCGTCGAGCAACAGCGAGCTCTTCGCGGCCGCGCCGATCAGCCCCGGTCGCTCGGGCATGCCGGGGTTTGGGTAGTCGCGGAGGTTGCCAAACAGCTCGGCGTCGATCAGCGCGTCGGGCAAGGTCGCGGCGTTGCGGGCGATCAGCGGCCGCTCACGCCGGGGCGACAACGCGTGGATCGCCTGCGCGACCAACTCCTTGCCCACGCCGCTCTGGCCTTGGATGAGCACATGAACGTCGCGCTGCGCCGCAAACAGGATCTGCCCGCGCAGCGCCCAGATCGGCGGGCTCTCGCCGAGCAGACCAAAGTCGTCGGCGTGGCCGAAGCGAGGGTTCAACGCGTCCGGGAGCTCGAGCTCGGGCAGCTCGAGCGGTCGCCGAACGACCACCAGCATCAGCTGCCCGCGCAGCTCGACGATGTCGCCGTCGCTAACTCGAGCGCTGCGCTTCTCGCTGCCGTTGATCAGCAGCTTGCGCCGCCCGACGTTGTGCAGCTCCAGCGTGTCGGCCTCGCCGATGTGGATGCGCAGCTGCTCTTGCGAGACCCGCGGGAGCTCGAGCGGACCGCGAGCCTCGTTTCGTCCGCAGCGCTGACGCAGCAGCGGCAGTCGATCGCCGCCCGGCTGACCGCGCCCGAACACGAAGCCAGCGCTCGGCTGCTGGGCGGGATCCGGAAGCAACACCTCACCGATGCGCTCCGGTTGCTCGCGGCACCAGACCACGACCAGGCCCATCACCTCACGCGACCGCCGACCCATGCCCTCCGCGAAATTGGAGTTGGTGGTCAGGGTCTCCACGTCCGCACGATACAGCAGCAGGATCGCGGCCGCGACCGAGGGCCGGTTGGGTACACTCCACGCGACATGTCCAAGGAACTGGTCCCCTACGCGGCGCTGCTGATCTCGGTCGTGCTCATCTACATCCCGCGCATCTTCGTCGCGCGCGGGCAGGCGCAACAGCCCGAGGGTTACGACAATGCGCATCCTCGCGCACAGCAGGCCAAGCTGACGGGTCTGGCCGCGCGCGCTCGCGGGGCGCATGAGAACAGCTTCGAGGCCTTCGCCCCGTTCGCGGCCGGCGTGCTGGCCTGCAAGATCAGCGGAGTGGATGCGGACGAAGTCGCGCTGCTGTCGATGGGCTTCGTGATCGTCCGGGTAATTTACCTGGTCACGTACCTCAAGAATCTGCCGACCCTGCGCTCGATTGTGTGGAGTGTGGCGTTTTTGCTCTCGCTCGCGCTGCTAACCCTGCCGCTGTTCACCTGAGCGGCGAGCGACGGACTGCCGTGGAGTGGACACCTCGCGCGACCTCGGGTCCAATGGCGCCATGCAGAAACACTACCTTGGCTCCTTGCTGACTGCCTCGTTGCTGGTCTCGCTGACGACCGCGTGCGCCGACGATACCGTCGAGGCCGACAGCCGCGGCTCCGAGACGGGCACCGAGACCGCGGGCGACGGTGATGGTGATGGCGATGGCGATGGTGACGGCGACGGCGACGGTGATGGCGATGGCGACGGCGACGACATGTGCGGCGACGGCATCGTCGGCCCGAGCGAAGACTGCGACGACGCCAACATGATCGAGACCGACGACTGCACGAGCGCCTGCGCGTTCGCGGTCTGTGGCGACGGCTTCGTGCACGAGGGCGTCGAGGCCTGCGACGACGCCAACCTCGAGGACCTCGACGGCTGCAACGCGCTGTGCATGCTCGAGACCTGTGGTGACGGCATCATGCAGCCGAACGAGGAGTGCGACGACGGCAACACCGACGAATTCGACGGCTGCGGTCCGATGTGCAACGTCGAGATCTGTGGCGACGACATCGTCCAGCCCGGTGAAGCGTGCGACGACGGCAACACCGACGAGTTCGACGGCTGCGGCCCGACCTGCGCGCTCGAGGTCTGCGGTGACAACGTCGTGCAGCCGAACGAGGAGTGCGACGACGGCAACACCGACGAGTTCGACGGCTGCGGTCCGACCTGCGACCTCGAGGTCTGTGGCGACAGCATCGTGCAACCCGGCGAGACCTGCGACGACGGCAACACCGACGCGTTCGACGGCTGCGGTCCCACCTGCGCGCTCGAGGTCTGCGGCGACGGCATCCCGCAGCCGGGCGAGGACTGCGACGACGGCAACGCCAACAACAACGACGCGTGCAAGAACGACTGCACCGGGGCCTTCTGCGGCGATCAGATCGTCCAGCAGGGCGCCGAGGAGTGCGACGACGGCAACATGGTCGAGACCGACGACTGCATCGCCTGTCAGAACGCGGAGTGCGGCGACGGGTTCCTGCACATCGGCTTCGAGCAGTGCGACGACGGAGACGGCGTCAACACCAACGCCTGCACCAACGCCTGCAACGACGCCGTGTGTGGCGACGCGATCGAGTTCGAGGGCGTCGAGCAGTGCGACGACGGCAACATGAACAACAACGACGCCTGCGTCTCGATGTGCACCGACGCGAGCTGCGGCGACGGGCTGGTCTGGCAGGGCGTCGAGGAATGCGACGACGCCAACATGAGCAACGTCGACATGTGCACCAACGTCTGCGAGCAGGCGGCCTGCGGCGACGGCTTCCTGCAGGCGGGCGAGGAGTGCGACGACGGCAACAACAACGCGATCGACGGCTGCTCGCCGGTGTGCGACTGGGAGATCCGCGTCGTGTTTGCAACCAGCACCGTGCACACCGGTGCGCTCGGAGGCATCGTCGGCGCCGACAACATCTGCAACATGCGCGCGCAGGCGGCCGGGCTGCCCGGCACCTACATGGCCTGGATCTCGACCAGCGTGAACAACATGCCGGTCACGCCGGCCAACCGCTTCACGCACTCGACCGTGCCCTACGTGCTGGTCGACGGCACCAAGATCGCCGACAACTGGAACGACCTGGTCGACGGCACGCTCGACTCGGCGATCGACACGACCGAGATCAATACGCCGACCCCGAACACCGCCGGCAACATGTGTGGGGGCAACACTCGCATCGCTCGTACAGGCACCGCGGATGACGGCACGCTCGGTGTCGGTATCGGCCGCTGCAACAACTTCACGCAGTCCGGCGGCGGTGCGCTCGGCACGGTCGGCAGCACGACCTCGAACACCTCGACGTGGACGAACTGCAACGCCGGCAACCTGGCGAGCTTCCCGTGCACGGTGCAGCTGCCGATCTACTGCTTCCAGCAATGAGCGATCATGGCCTGTCGAGGTGCTCGAGCACCTCGGCTAGCCGACGAATGTCCCCGCGCCCGCGCGGCTCGAGGTGCAGAGCCTGCATCCCGGCCGCTCGTGCCCCGCGAACGTCATCGCGGCGGCTGTCGCCGATCATCAGCAGCTCCGACGGCGACAGCCCCAGCTGCGCCGCCGTGTGCTCGAAGATCGCCGGCTCCGGCTTGGCCATGCCGACGTCGCACGAGAACACCAGCACGTCGAAGCGCTCGTCCAACCCGAGCTCGAACACCGGCTGCTTGTAGGGCGTCGCCAGGTTGGACAGCAGCGCGAGCCGAAGCCCTCGCGCCCGCGCCTGCGCGAGCGTGGCCAGCGTGTCCTCGAACAGCTCGACGCGGCCCACGTCCTTACCGAGCAAGCGCTCGAAGTGCTCGTCCGGCGGCCCGCGGCGGCCCCTGAACTGGCGACGAAATTCGATGATGTCGGGGATCGGCTGGGTCAGCGCAGCCCGACGCGCGCGCGACCACTGCCACGGCGGCAGCGTGGTGATGAGCTCGCGATACGCCCGCCAGCCCTCACCACGGCGAACCAGCGTGCCGTAGAGATCGAACACCAGCCCGCGGATCGGCACCCGCGATCGGTAGCGCTCGCGCGCTCGGGTGGCAAGCGCTCAGGCGACGCCAAGCTGACGGCGAAGCGCGTCGCGCTCGAGCGTCGGGTAGTCGTGGCCGAACAGCGCTCGATAGCCGTGCTCGCCGTAGCGCGCGAGCACGTCGTCGAGGCACGCCAGCACCGCCTCGGCCAATTGCTCGGCGGTACATTCGATCGACAGCAGTCGCTCGCCACGCTCGTCCGGCACGTCGTCCCAATCACGAAACGACAGGATCGACAGCGTCACGCGCTCGCCGGTCCGCCGCGCCACCCAGCGGTATTCGCCGGGCTCCTCGGCGAACGAGCTGCGCGCGACCGGATCCCCGCGCAGCACCACGTTGGCGAGCGCACCGAGTTCACCGAGCGCGTCGCTCAAGTCCGACGCCGACAGATCGATCGCGCCACTCGGCCCCGCAGCGACACCGCGAGCCCAGCCCGCGCCCGTCGGATAAAAGCCGATCAGCAGCGGCCGCCGAGCATGATCGGCGCCGAACAACGCCTCGAGCTGCTCGCTCAGCGGCGTGTCGAAGTCCGGCGTCGGCCACGAGTACGCGCGCACGAATTCGCTGTCGGGGATCCCGGCGAGCGAGCGGTAGCGTGCACGGATCGCGTCGAGGTCGGTCTCGCGGCCGTCGAGCTCGAGATCGACGCGCACCCACCAGCGCTGCCGGAAGTGCTCGGGCAGCAGCGCCGCGTCGGGTCGTTCGGCGAAGCGCTGGGCCGCGTCCGGGTCGACGAACGGAATGGTGACCCGCACGTGGCTGCGCGCGCTCATTGGGGATCCGGCAGCGTCGACTCGCACTCGGTCAGCGGCCCCGTGATGCCGCTCCAGCCCGGCTCGGCGTCGCCATCCGGCTCCGGCCCGGTCACCAACACCTGCGACAGGTCCAGCGTCTGCGGATCCGCCTCGAACAGCTCCGCGTCCGAGTTGAAGATGTAGAGCCGCGCCACCCCGTCACTGAACAGCGGCCCACCGAGCGCGTGCACGCCCCAGGTCCCGCCGTCGCCCAGCTCGACGCCCGTGCCGGTGTTGTAGTCGAACTCGTAGACCGTGCCCGAGTCGATCGCAAACCCGAGCCCATCGGTGATCTCGCCCATCGCGTCGATGCCCGGCGACATGTCGTCGATGTCGGCGACGCTGGCCTGCTCGAGATCGGTGATCACCTCGTAGCTCAGATCCCCCGCCAGATAGTCGCCGGTGAAGCGAATCAGGCGATTGCCATCGGCGCTGCTGACGTTGCTGCCGGTATCCATCAGGTACACGAGGCCCTGACAATCGGTGTACAGCGCCTCGATGCGCAGCTCGTCGGGCACGGTGCCGAGCACGGTCGCCTCGATGACGCTCGGCTCGGTCGGCGGCTCGGGCACGTGATAGATCTCGGTCGCGCCGTCGCTCTCGCGCGAGAGCAGCAGCGAACCGTCCTCGAGCATCGTGATGCCGTTCTGGCCGTCGATCATCGGTGTGGTGATCGTGCTGGTCACGAGCTGCACGACGCTGCCGTCGTCGACGTCGATCTCGATGTAATGCAGCTTGTCCTCGACCGAGTACCAGAGGTTCGGGCTCGACCACAGCGGGTCGATGGGATCGCCGTCGCCATCGCCATCGCCATCTCCATCTCCGTCGCCATCCCCATCTCCATCGCCATCGCCGTCGCCATCACCGTCACCGTCACCATCTCCATCGCCGTCACCGTCACCATCTCCATCTCCATCTCCATCGCCGTCACCATCTCCGTCACCATCCCCCTCGGCCTCTGCCTCGCCCGTCTCGGGATCCCCGTCGCCGTCCCCGTCGCCATCGCCCGTCTCGGTCGCCGTCTCGGTACCATCATCGGCCCCGACCTCGTCCGCCCGACCATCGCCGCACGCTGCCAGCAGAAACACACTCGTCAACAAGACATGATTGCGCCGCACGGGCCAGAGTGTGCCTCATCTCGCCCACGCGCGCTCGCGTGTCGCACGGTGCCATCACCTCGTGATCTGCCGCAACCGTCTTCGAACTGCCGAGCTCGGTGAGCGTGTCGTGCACACACCACCCAGCCCCTCGATCGAGCGCGCTATCGATCCGCTCTCCAACGATCAGCTCACGAGCGTGCGCGTGCATGATCAGTCATCGGTTGACGCCGCGCCGGTGCGTAGCGCGTCTCAACCCGTGTGGTATCCCCACCGCTGGTGCGCACCCGCTTCGCCCGAGCCCTCGCGGCATCGCTCGGCCTGGCTCTCGTGGCCTGCCGCGCGCCGAAGCCCGAGCGCCCGGCCATCTACGAGGCCGAGCCCTTCGCGCTGCCCGAGAACGAGGACGAGATCATCGGCGGCCCTGCCGATGCCAGCAAATTCGTGTTCGAGCCGGAGATCGCCGAGGACACGCCGCCGCCGCTGCTCGAAGGTGTGCCCGAGCTCTCGCCCGACATCGAGGCTGCGATCACGCCCTATCTCGAGGCTCGCCGCGTGCGGGTCGCGAGCGTCACGCTCGACGGCTCGCGCATGCTGGTGCTGACGAGCGAGAGCGGAGCCACGCAGGTCTACTCGCTCACGCAGCCGCTCGGCCCGCTCGAGCAGCTGACCTTCGGCCACGAGCCGATCGTGCAGGCCTCGCTGGTGCCGGGCCGGCTCGACTCGCTGGTGTTCCGCCGCGATCAGGGCGGCGACGAAAACCATCAGATCTATCGCCGCGATCTCGACACCGCGGTCGAGGAGCTGCTCACCGACGGCAGCAGCCGCCACGGCTCCTTTCGCCTGTCCAACGCCGCTGGTGCGCCGCTGCTGGCGTTCACCGGCAACGGCCGCGCCGAGCCCGACTTCGACGTCTACCTGTCCACGCTCGAGTCGGCGCCGATGCTCGCGGTCGTGCGCGACGGCCAGTGGCTCGTGCTCGGCTGGGCCAACGACGGCCAGCGCCTGCTGCTGCGTCGGTTCTGGTCGGTCGAGCGATCGATGATCTATCTCGCCGATCTCGACGCGGGCTCGGTCGAGCCGCTGATCGAAGATCTCGAGCGTGCGGCCTTCATCGACGCGCGCTTCAACAGCCGCGGCGAGCTCGACGTGCTCACCGACTTTGGCCACGAATTCGTGGCTCTGTACACGCGGGCGCTCGACGGCACATGGCAGCGGCAGACCCCCGAGCTCGCCGCCGATGTCGACGCC
>DATLLB010000314.1:0-6071 GCA_035538075.1 Enhygromyxa sp. | reverse complement strand
CGATTCGGTCGATCGACGGACCGAATTCTACGTCTTGGGGCGAATGAAACAGGAGCTGGCCGAGGATCCGACCTGGCGCGAGTACTACGGCCGCGACGAGGTGAAGACCTGCGACGAGGCGCGCGAATACCAGAATCTGCGGCTGGAGTACGATCTCGAGCACCTTCCGCCGACCGACCCGTCGATCGGCGGCGAATACCCCGAGGAGCCGCCGTCCACGTACGAGGATGATGTGGAGAAGATTGGCGAGCCTCCGGGCGGGGTCAACAACAACGCCGACATCGATCCGGTCGTGCATCTGAAGCAGGATCCCAACGGGTCCAGCAATGGCTGCAGCGGGACGCTGATCCACCCCCGCGTGGTCCTGACCGCCGCCCACTGCTGGCCTTCCTCGGGGAGCCGGGAGATCGCGGTGCGCCGGGAGGAGAACGGCGTGGTGCAGAACTGGACCGCGCCGCTCGACGTGACCTTCTACCGGCACCCGAACTACAGCGGGGTCGGCGATCCCGGCGATGACGTCGGCCTGCTGATCTTCGATTCGGCCATCTCGGGCGTCGACGCGGGCGCGGACACCATGCGGGTGATGACCTCGTCGATCAACGTGCCGGACGCGATCACCTTCTATGGCTGGGGCGTGCTGAACCACTCGGGCACCTACGGCGGCGTGCTGCGCTGGGGTCAAGCCAGCATCAACTGGGCCAGCTATCCGTACTTCACCGACAACGTCTACGAAGGTGGAGCCCGACTCTGCAAGGGTGACTCGGGCGGGCCGGCCACGCTCGACAAGGTCGCCAACGATCTGACCTACGATCTGGTCGGCGGCATGGCGTCCGAGTACGAGTACGGCAGCGACTTCTGCCCGTACCCGGACGGCTACCAGCGCTGGTCGGCCACCAACCACAAGATCGAGTGGATCGAGGGCAAGCTGCTCGACCACAACATCGACTACACCGCCGCGTCCGACACCGCATGTCAACGCTACTCGGAGAACGGGCGCAGCTACATGCGCTGTTGGGGGTGATCGAAGGTAGCGATGCGGACCGGACCTGAAGCGGCCGAGTTCGGATCGAGCTCGAGCGTCGGCGCGGCGGCCCTGTTCGTCGCCGCGCTGGCGCTGGCTTGTGGCTTGGATCGAGACGAAGGCGCTCGAGTTTGCGAGGTCGAGCGCGTCTATCACGGCCTCGAGCGCTCGGTGCAGCTCGGGCTCGGCGCGAAGCAGCTGGCCGCCATCGTGGCCGTGTATCCCCCCGATCGAGCGACGATCTGCAGCGGCGTGGTCGTGGCCGAGGGCGTGGTGCTGACCGCGAAGCACTGCACCGCAGCCGAGCAGCTCGTCGTTGGTTACTGGGCGGCCGGCGGGATCGAGGTCGCAGTCGAATCGGTGGTCGGTCACCCCACCCTCGACGTCGCGGTGCTGTTCGTCGACAGCTCGGCGCTCGCGGACGAGCTGGACCCGATTCCGCTGATCGACCAGAGCATCGACGAGACCTGGATCGGGCACCCGGTCGAGCTGGCTGGCTACGGCTTCACGGAGGACGGCCAGGTGGGACTCCTGCGCTTTGCCGCCGAGCCGATCGTCGCGATCGACGAGGGGTCGATCGTCGTGCATGGCCATGGACGCAGCGGGGCATGCAGCGGCGACTCGGGCGGGCCGCTGATCGGCCGCGACGACCTCGGGCGCGTGCGCACGATCGGCTTGCTCGACTCGGGCCACGCCTCTTGCGTCGAGAACGACCGCTACGTGCGGACCGACGTGCTCGCGTCGTGGTGGCCCTTCGCCTGGCAGGCCGCGGGTGCGATCGAGCGCGGGTGCGAAGGGCTCGACGCCGAGGGCCTCTGCGTCCGCGGCCGCGCGATGCGATGCGACGAGGACGGGCACGTCGTGATCGAGAGCTGTGCAGACGGCAGCGCTTGCGGTCAGCGAGCAGGCACGGCGAGCTTCACCTGCGTCGCGCCCGAGGACGACGTGTGCGAGGGCGTCGGCTCGCTGCCCGTCTGCGAGGGCGACGTCGTGGTCGCGTGTGCGGACGGCGATCAGGCGAGGGTCGACTGCTCGGCGTGCGGCCGCGTGTGCGCCGACTGGACCGCGACGGGCGGAGCCAACTGCGTCGACGAGCCCCTCACTGCCAGCTCCAGCCCACCGAGCGGCGAATCACCCGACGCAGCCCGAGCCGCAGGCGATCGTCGTCGCGCAGCTGCGGCACCGCCCGGCCCATCCGCTCGTGGCGATCGCGAGTGAGCTCGAGCAGCATCGCCATGCGATCGAAGTAGGTGTGGGTCTTGGCGACCAGCACCATGGCGTCGCGCAAGGCCGTGCGCTTGGGATCCGCGGCGACCTGCTCGAGCGCCGCGTCGAGCATCTCGCCGAAGTCGGATCGACACACGACCGCGTCGCCGAGCACCGCCTTGGCGGTCGGGTTGTTGGAGACTCCGAACGCGCCGTAGCTGATGTTCTTGAAGATGCGGCACGGGACATAGTTGCCCTCGCCCACCCCGTCGCCGTCCTTGTTGCGCAGCTGATGGAGGCCCTGCAGCGCGGGGGCGATGGTCGCCTCACGAACCAGGCGGACGTTCTCCTCCATCGAGACCGACTCGCCATGCACGTGGACCAGCTCGCTGCGCGGCCACTCGGTCGGCGTCATCACGCGGCCGTAGTGCTCGAAGCGGAGCCCACGAGCGACGGCGTCGCGGGCGAGGATCGCCAGCTCCCGGGCGTTGGCCGTCCACGACGAGCCGACGAACACGACCGAGCGCGCATCCGCGGCCGCTCGCGGCCGCTCGGTGACGGCCTGCCAGGCTTGCTCGATCTCGTGCGGCAGCAGATCGGTCGCCCACAGCATCACGACGCGATCGCCGTCGCGGTGGACGTAGCAGAGTGGCTGATCCTCGATCGCCCGGTAGTCGGCCCCCGGCCGCGATCGAAACACCTCGTAGAAGACCGCCCGACCGGCCGTGCGCAGCGGCTCGTAGCGCGAGCAGTCGATGCGGCCCGGCGCGTGATCGTGGATCAGGTAGAGCCCGCGCCGACGCAGCGGCAGGCAGTGATCGACGTGATCGACGTTGACGTTGGAGAGGATCAGCGCGTCGTCGAAGGCGGCCGGATCGCCGACCGTGCGGTTGTCGAGCCACAGCAGCTCGGGCGACCTCGGGTCGTCGCGCAGAGCGTGCTCGAGCGCGCGGTGCATCGCGACCATGACCCAGTGGTGGGTGTGGCGGGGCTCTCGGTAGCCCCACACGATCACGCGGCGGACTTGCAGGTCTCGCAGCGCGGCGCGGATCCGCCGGATCCCCGGTTCGGCCAATTCGCGCATCTTTGCGAGTTTGTCCGTCAGACCCGGGGCGGGGTCAAGGTAGCTTGACGCGGCTGGGCTCGGCCCATATCCGAGGCTCGATGAAGGGGACCGCTGCACAGGGCCGCAACGAAGCGCGCGACGCTGGCGTGCTCGTGTTCGGCAGCCTGGTCGCCAAGCTCGCCGAGGCCGCGGTCCCGTTCGTGATCGCACGTGTGCTGGTCAAGGCCGACGTTGGTGCCTTGACCGGCTTGATGGTGATCTACGGCACGCTGGCGATGATCCTGACCGCCGGCTTTCCGGCGGCGGTGCTCTATTACATGGCCGGTCGCGACCCGGCCCAGCGAGCCGCGATCGCACGAAGGCTCTACGGCACGGTGATGGTCCTGGGCATGGGGATCGGCGTGCTCTTGCTGCTGATCGGCTGGCTCGGCGATTGGGCCCTGTTGTGGTTCGGCGAGTGGATCTCGGGCGGCGACGGAGAGCCGGCCGATCTGCACGCGCTGCGCTACATGGCTTTGTACCCGGTCTTCGACGTGCTCGCGCGCGTGTACCCGAACTACATGATCGCGATCGGTCGCGCCCGCACGTCGGCGACCTTTCAGGTGCTGCGCGGCGCAGGCTTGGCCGCGGCCCAGCTGATCCCCGCGGCGCTGGGCTTCGGGTTGCCGGGCATCGTGATCGGCATGACGGTGTTCAGCGCGTTGCAGGCGATCGGCATCGGGCGAGTGGTTCGCGAGCAGCATCGCGGTCTGCCGAAGGTCGAGCCCGACGTGAGCGTGCGCGAGATGGTGCGCTACTCATACCCGCTCGGCCTGACCGACGTGATCAACGTGCTCAACCAGTACGTCGATCGCTACGCGATCCTCTGGCTGTTCACGGCCGAGGCGTTGGCGAGTTACGGCGTCGGTGCTTGGCAGATCCCGGTGACCTCGATCGCCTACAGCGTCGGGCACGTGTACATCGCCCGCTATGTCGAGCTGATCAAGCAGGGCAAGGGCGAGGAGGTCATGAGGCTATGGCGCGAGTCGATCCACAAGGTCTCGCTGATCGTCGTGCCCGTGTGCATGGTGTTTGCGGTCGGCGCCGAGGAGTTCATGTCGGTCGCGTTCACGGCCGACTACATCGACGCGGCGCCGGTCTTTCGCGCGTACACGATCTACACGATGGCCCGCGTGGCCAGCTTCGGCGCGCTGATCATGGCGGCCAATCGAGGCAAGCTGCTGATCCGCGCGGCCGGGTTCAGCCTGCTGTCCAACATCGCGATCACGGGACCGCTCGTGCTGACGGTCGGCTTCCTGGGCCCGGCGATCGGGACCGTGCTGGCCTTCATCCCGACGGTCGCGCTCTACTGCTGGTACATCAGCCGCGCGCTGAAGGTCGACTTCCGCAACACCTTTCCAGTCTGGCACTGGCTCGGCGTCGTGGCGCTGAGCACCGCCGCGGCCGCGCCTGCGATCGCGCTCAAGCTCTGGGTGCCGATGCACCCGGTGCTCGCGCTGGTCGTCTACGCCGTCAGCATCCCGCCTTTGTTCGTGCTGCTCGCTCGGCTGACCGGGATGATGTCGGCCGAGGATCTGGCGTTCGCGCTGCGTTGGCTGCGGCTCGACTTCCTGTTCGAGCGCAAGCCGCCGAAGCCATCGAGCGACGAGCCGCTGAAGCCCCTATGAAGGCTTGCGGACCAGGCAGATCTGGCCGTTGCCGAACGGCTCGAGGAACACCGGTCGCGCGTTGAGACCGTGCAGCGCCGGGTGGTACTCGGGCCGCTGCGCGTCGTGGACCACCAGCACGCCGCTGGGTCGCAGCAGCTGCCAGCCCGCGGCGATGCAGAACGAGCGCGCGCGACCGTCGACGAGCACGAAGTCGAAGGTAGTTCCGAGCGTGGCCGGGAAGTCGACGTAACTCGCGAACGAGTCGCGCACCTGCTCGGCCCGATCGGCGAAGCGCTTGTACGCGTCGGGCTCGCGCGGGGCGGGTTCGTCGGGCTCGACCAAGTGCAGCTCGAGCCGGCGATCGACGACCAGCTCGCGCACGCGCTCGTGCCATGCTCGATCGTGCTCGAGCGAGACGAAGCGCTCGACGAAGGGGCAGCGCTCGAGGATCGCCTTGGTGCTGCCACCGCTGCCCCACTCGAGGATCCGTGCGGGCGCGAGCGTCTCGAGGATCGCGAGCAGCTGCGCGAACTCGCCGGGATCCATGTAGGGGACCAGCCCCGCCTCGGGCTTGCGCGTGCGTCGAAACAGCGCCATTGGCCAGGTTGTAAGCGATTCCGCGGGCTCAGGCGAGCACTTGGTCGAGCACTCGCGCGAGCGCGGCGGTGGTCGCCCTCGCGGTGTAGGGCTCGAGCGCCGCGCCCGTGGGATCGCGCAGCGGCTCCTCGCTCAGGCCGCGGCGGCGGCGAGCGGCGGCCATGATGATCTCCGCGCAGGCCTCGATGTCGTCGGGATCGCAGCTGCCACCGATCTTGGTGGCCGCGACGATCTCGGTCAGCTCCGAGCGCGGCGCGACGCACAGCACCGGGGCGCCCGCGGCCATGTAGTCGAACAGCTTGGCGGGCAGGAACAGCTGCTCGCGTCCGTAGCTGAGCAATAGCAGGAGATCGGCGCGCGCGAGCTCGCCCACGAGCCTCGCCACGATCGGCTCACGCTGATCCACTTCGGCAACTGCTACGGCGCGCGCAGCCTCGCGCCGGTCCTGCGTGCGCTGGCCCAGCTGCGCGACCAAGGCCGCCTCGATCCGCGCGAGGTCGTGCTCCGCAACCTCGGTCGCATCAGCCAGGAC
>DATLLB010000313.1:0-5435 GCA_035538075.1 Enhygromyxa sp. | reverse complement strand
CTTCGGCCCCGCGCGTTACTTCGTGGTCCGCAACGGCGAGCATGACGGCAAGCGCTTCGGCACCATCGCGGCGATGACCGAGAATTTCTGCAGCAGCTGCAATCGCCTCCGCGTATCGGCGACCGGGCAGCTCCACGCCTGCCTCGCGCGCGACGACGCTGGCGATCTTCGCAGCGCGCTGCGCAGCGACGATCCTGCCGCGCTCGAGCAGGTCGTGCGAGCGGCCCTCGGCCACAAGCGCGACACTCACGGCTTCGAGCTCGACGGCGGCGGCGGTCCTCAAAAGGCAATGATCAGCATCGGCGGCTAGGAACCAGGAACCCAGGAACATCCATGGCACTGAGCAAGCGCACCCAGTATGGCATCGGCGGGATCATCCTCGGCGCTGTCGCGTTCCTGATCCTCTCCGCACCCGACGAGGGCGTGCTCGAGTACGTCTACGTCGACAAGGTCGTCGAGGCGCCCGAGGACTTCCTCGGCCGCGACATCAAGGTCCACGGCATCGTCGTCGAGGGCACGCTCCTGCAGGACCCGGACGACGGCGAGTACCACTTCGTGATCGAGTTCAAGGGCAAGCGACTCGAGGTCGTCTACGACGATCTGCTGCCGGACACCTTCGCCGAGGGCGGCGAGGTCGTGCTCACCGGTGAGCTCGACGACAAAGGCACGCTGCTGCGCTCGAGCGAGATGACGGCCAAGTGCCCGTCCAAGTACGAAGAGGAGCCCGGCGCTCCGCAGGCAGGTTGACCCCATGAGCGTCGCAACACTCGGCACCATCTCGCTTTTGGTCTTGTTCGCAATCGGCCTGACGAGCATCGCGCTGGCGATGCTCGGCGCCCACCGCAAGTCGGCGCGCCTGGTCGAGGCGGCGGTCCAGGGCGTCTACGCCACGGCTGCGGTCGCGGCGTTCGCCTCGTCGCTGATCATCTACGCGTTCCTGGCCGACGACTTCTCGATCCAGTACGTCCACCACACCAGCGACTCGGCGATGCCGCTGTTCTACAAGGTCACCGCCTTCTGGGGTGGCCTCGACGGCTCGCTGCTGTTTTGGGTGCTGCTGCTGAGCGTGTTCTCGGCGCTGGCAGTGCGCGCCAATCGGCGCCGCCACGAAGACCTGATCCCGCACGTGGTCTGGCTGCTCGGCGTCATCAACCTGTTCTTCGTCGCGCTGCTGATCTTCGTGAAGAACCCGTTCGAGCCGTTCTTGCTCGAGCAAGAGCTGGCCGGCAGCGCCAAGGGCCTCAACCCGCTGCTGCAGAACGCGTACATGGTCATCCACCCGCCGAGCCTGTACCTCGGGTACGTCTCGCTCGCGGTGCCCTACGCGTTCGGCATGGCCGCCGTGATCACCGGGCAGATCGACTCGGCCTGGCAGCAGAGCGTGCGTCGCTGGACTCTGTTCTCGTGGACCTTCCTGACGCTGGGGCTGATCCTCGGCGGTCTGTGGGCCTACGAGGAGCTCGGCTGGGGCGGCTACTGGGCCTGGGATCCGGTCGAGAACGCGGGGCTGATCCCCTGGTTCACGGCCACTGCGTTCCTGCACTCGATCCAGATCCAGGAGCGCCGCGGCATGCTCAAGCGCTGGAACGTGTCGCTGGTGATCCTGAGCTTCTGGCTCAGCATCGTCGGCACCTTCCTGACCCGCTCGGGCGTGGTCCGCAGCGTGCACGCGTTCGGCAAGGATCCGCAGCTCGCGTGGATCTTCGGCATCTTCCTGATCGTGATCCTGATCGGCAGCTTCGCCGTGGTCGCGTGGCGCTGGGCGCTGCTGCGCTCGCGCGCCGAGCTCGAGAGCCCGCTGAGCCGCGAGTTCGCGTTCCTGCTCAACAACTGGGTGCTGCTGGCGATGGCGTTCTTCGTGCTCGGCTCGACCATCTGGCCGACGCTGAGCGAGTGGTTCCTCGACGAGCGCATCACCATCCGCGAGAGCCACTTCAACCACTACATGGTCCCGGCCGGGCTCGCGCTGCTGCTGCTGATGGGCGTCGGCCCGCTGCTCGCGTGGCGGCGGACCTCGACCGAGAGCCTGCAGCGGCAGTTCCTGATCCCGCTGGTGCTCGGGGCCATCACCACCGTGCTCGTGATGGTGCTCGAGTGGGTGTGGCTACGTGACGCGCTGGGCGGCGAGATGCCGAGCACCGAGCAGCTCGGCAAGGCCTATCGAGATCACGTGTGGGCGCTGGCCGGGTTCGGTCTGTGCGGGTTCACGCTCGCGACGATCATTCAGGAGTTCGCGCGTGGCATCGGCGTCGCCAAGCGCAACAACCCCAAGCTCTCGCTGCTCGACGCCAGCATCCGCCTGCTGGTCCGCGCGCGTCGGCGCTACGGCGGCTACATCATCCACCTCGGCGTGGTCCTGATGTTCTTCGGCATCGCCGGCAAGGCCTACGGGATCGAGCGCAAGGTCGTGATCGCCCCGGGTGAGACGGTCGCGCTCGGCGACTACGAGATCCGCCACCTCGGCGTCCTCGCAACCGAGGACTGGCAAAAGCAGATGATCACCGCCGAGCTCGGCGTCCTGCGTGATGGCGAGTTGGTCGATACGTTGACTCCGGCGCGCTGGTGGTACTTCCAGCTGCTCGAGCAGCCGACCACCGAGGTCTCGCGCTACATGACGGTCGGCGAGGACGTCTACGCGTCGATGCAGACCGTCGATCTCACGACCGGGAAGACGCAGCTGCGCTTGTTCATCAATCCGCTGGTCAACTGGGTGTGGGTCGGGACGATCGTGATGCTGTTTGGATCGGCGATCTGCATCGGCACGCGCCGCAAGCAGGGGGCCCAGCATGAGTGACTCCAGTAGGGGTTTCGGCGATGCGCCGAAACACCCCCCCCAAAATGCTTCGCATCCCGGGGGGCCCCCCGGACCTCCTGCGACCCTTCGGTCCAGTTTCTGGCTGTTTGTCGGCTTGTCGCTGCTGCTGGCGGCGGCCGTGCTGCTCGGCCTGTGGCTCGGCGTGGGCGTGGAGATCGATGCACCCACGCTCGGGCTCGCGGTCGCCTGCGTGGTGATGGTCTGGGCCCTGCGGGCGATGTGGCAGATCGTGGTCGCGCTCTCGCGGCCGGTCGCCGAGACCATCCTCGTCGAGTCCGAAGCCGTCGGCCCGCTCGCGGGCGTGCGCTCGGATCTCGCCGAGCTGCGCGAGGAGAAGAGCAGGGTGCTGCGCGCGATCAAGGAGCTCGAGTTCGACCACGCGATGGGCAAGCTCTCCGACGAGGACTTCAAGCAGATCGGCGACCGCTACCGGCTGCGCGCGATCGAGGTGATTCGGCTGCTGGAGCCCGTCGATGGCAGCGGCGAGCTGCATCCGCTGCTGGCTCAGCACTTGGCGGCAGCCAGGGCGAAGTTGCCGAGCGAGAAGGCGGCCGAAGCATGAGGCGTCGCGCGTTGTCGTTGGTCGCTGCGCTGCTGTGTGGTGGCGTCCTGTTGCCGAGCGGAGTCGAGGCTGCTCCGCCGCAGGGCATGCCCGATCCGTCGCAGATGTCCGGCATCCCGCGGCCTGATCCGAACGTCGGCACCGGCGCGGTGACGGTTCGCTGCTTGATTGGCGGCTTTGCCAATCCCGCGACCAACATCGAGGTCGAGCTCGAGATCTCTACTGCGAACGGCCCGGTCGTGCGCACGGCCACCACCGACGTCGAAAAGGGCCGGGCGCGGTTCGAGGGGCTCGAAGAATTTTACGGCGCGACCATGGTCGCGAAGGCGACGGTCGCCGGCCAGGAGCTGCAGTCGCAGGCGTTCACGCTCGGGCCGTCCTCGGGCATCGCGGTGATGCTCGTCGCGACCGGCGACGGCTCGACGGCGCAGCAATCCCCCGCCGATCCGCACGGCGGCCAGGGAGCGGTGCCGATGCCCGGCAAGCCGTTCCCGCTCGAGGGCCGCCCCCGCGGCACGCTGATCGTCGGCGCCCTCGATCTCGGCCGCGACGAGACGCAAGGTGGCCTCGGCCCGATCCCCAACATCGACATCAAGCTGATCGCGACGGCGCCCGGCGTGGTCGAGCCGATCGTCCAGATCCTGAAGACCGACGCGAACGGCCGCGCGCAATTTGAAAACCTCGACACCGCGCTGCCCGAGGGCTCGGCGATCGTGGTCGAGGCCGTGCTCGCCGAGGGCGAGGAGCCGACTCGCTCGGAGAGCTTCACGCTCGGCCAGACCGCGTACGCGGTGATCCTCGCGCGCGGCAGCTTCGACGCCAACGCCGTCGCCCCCACACCTCCGCCGCAACCCCAGGCCCCACAGCGCCTGCAGCTGCCGGGCCCGCGCGAGGACAAGTCGCTCGCGCGCGGCCAGGTCCGCGTGTGGCTGATCGACGCCAACGATCAGCCCGTCACCGATCAGCTGGTGATCGTACACAGCAGCGAGGTCGGCGGTGAGTCGGGCGATCGCACCGGTCGCACCGACGCCTCGGGCATGGTCATCATCGACGACGTCCCGATCGGCGCCGAGACGCTCTCGCAGGTGCGCGTGGTCTACGACGGCGCCCCGTACTCGAGCGTGCTGTTCGAGATGCCGGCCGACGGCGGCGCGCTGGTGCCCCTGCGCGTGTTCAAGCCGACCGGCGATCGCACGCGGGTGCGCAGCGCCCTGCAGATCGACGTGACCCCGCGCGAGAACGACTTCGCCTCGGTCAGCTTCAACTACGCGGTGTTCGTCGAGGGCGACGAGGCCTTCTGGGTGCCCGGCGGGATCCGGCTGTTCGGGCCCGAGGGTACGCGCAGCCTCAAGGTCTTCCAGGAGTCCGAGGCGTACTTGATGCACGACGGCGAGACGCCGTGGGTCGATCTCGATCGCCCGCTCGAGCCCGGCGTCGAGCTGCGCCTGAGCTTTGCGGTCGGCATCGGGCACGACGGGTCGCTCGAGCTCGACTGGAGCACTCCGTTCCCGCTCGTCAACGACGCCTCGGTCGTGGTCGTGCCCGACGAGCTCAGCGTCAGCAAGGGCGTCGCTGGGGCCCCGGAGATCAACCCGCACGCGGGCCAGGGCGGCGAGCCGATCGAGATCTATCGACTCGGGCACGAGCGCTTCGAGCCCGGGCTGTGTGACATCCTCGCGCGCAACGGCCATCCATGCCCGACCGAGCACTGGAGCGGCAACGACATCTCGATCGTCGTCGAAGATCTACCGATCCGCAGCCGCGTGTGGTGGACGGTCGCGTGGTCGCTGTTCGGCGTGACCGTGGTTGGGGTTGGGGCTGGCGTCGCGCTGCGGCGACGGGTGAAACCGCGCGAGGCGTTGCTGCTGCGGCGGGACGCGCTGATGGCTGAATTGGTCGCGCTCGACGAGCGGGGTGGGGATACGCCGGAGCTTCGACAGACGCGAGCACGGCTGCTGCGAGCGCTGGATCGCATCTATCGGCAACTCGACGCGCTCGGGCCCGAGTAGGTCATGACGGCGGAGCTCGTCCACGCGATCGCTCAGCTCGCGGCGTCGC
>DATLLB010000312.1:0-5604 GCA_035538075.1 Enhygromyxa sp. | reverse complement strand
CGCCAAGCGCGACGTGGCCGGCAGCTTTCGCGTCGATGACGACGAGCTCGGCCGTGCGCTGGTCAGCGTGTTGCTGCGCGCGAAGGTGCTGGTCGAGCCCTCGGGGGCAGCCGGCGTCGCGGCGGTGCTGCGCGAGGCCGCGCGGCTGCGGGAGCGTTTGGGAGTAGTGGATCGACCGCTGCGCTGCGGTGTGCTGGTGACCGGCGGCAACGTCGATCCTTCATTGGTGGCCGAGCTGCTCGGGCGCTGGGGGGCACAGGCGTGAAGCGGGGTCTGTTGCTACTGACGATGATCGCGTTGGCAGCCTGCCAGCCCGACCAAGCGCCGCCGAGCAAGGCCGATCCGAACACGCTGTCGAAGTCGTCGACGGCGAAGCAGCCCGAGGCCGAGCCACCGCCGAAGTCGAGCGAGACCGGCGATCACGAGCCAGACGACGCGCTCTCCGGCGAGGCGGCGCACACGATCCCGTTCGCCGACCGCACGAGCATGGGCTATCTGCTGCTGCTCCCGCCCAGCAAGAAGGAGCCCGAGGCGCCGACGCGCGAGCAGCTGAAGGTGCTGGTCGAGCAGGCGTTCCCCGACCGACGGCGCGACGCCGAGATCGATCTGCTGCTCACGTTGATCGCCAGCGAGCCGCACTCGACCGATCTCCACGCGCGCGGTGAGCTGCTGCCGCCGAGCCTCGACGACGTCGAGGCCGATCGCGAGGGGGAAACCGGTGGCGTCGCGTTGCCGACCGATCCGGCCGAGCTCGAGGCGCTCGCGGCCAAGCGCGAGCGTGAGCGCATCTTCGATCTGATCGGCCTGCACATCGAGATCGTGCACATCGGGATCGGTGACGCGGCGACGATCCCCTCGTCGGCGTTCGACGATCCGGTGCTGACCCGCGGGCTCAGCGAGGAGCAGCGCAAGTCGCTGCTCGGCCGCTCGTGGGCGCTGCTGCTGCGCGCCGACTATCGCAACCAGCATGCGGTCCGCGGGCTGCGTCTGCATCAGACGCTGGTGCGCGTGGTCGCCGAGCGCTACGACGCGATCATTCACGATCCCGACACGCTCGAGACCATGAGCGTCGAGGCGTTCGGCGAGCGGCGGCTGCGGGCAGCGGCCGGCAACGTCGTCGATCAGATCGCGATCGTGCCGTTCGTCGATCGCCGCGATGACTCGCGGCTGCGGCTGACCACTCGTGGGATGCGGCGCTTCGGCTCGGTCGATCTCGAGCTCGATGGGCTCCCGCGCGACGCGGAGGTGCTGCAGCGAGCGAGCGACATGATCGCCGGGCTCGCGCTGGCGATGGTCCAGGAGGCCGAGGTCGAGACCACTGGCTTCGCGGTCGAGGTCCCGCAGGTGATCGAGATCGACGGCGAGCTGATCCGACAGAGCTATTCGGCGCGCGACTACAAGCCGCCGCTGTGCGAGGGCTGCCCCGGCGTGGTCGAGGTCCACCTGGTCGAGCGACCACCCGAAGAGCACGATCCCGAAGGCCACGTGGTCGCGCGCATCGTCGCACCTCGGGAGCAGAGTGACGCCGCAGACTACGATCACCCACAGTGGGTGCAGGATTCGCTCACTCGCCTTTTTGGAACGGCGGGTGCCGCGAAACCGCCGAACTGAGCAAAGTCGACGTTCGAGCTGGCCTGACACCAATGTCGTGGTCAGCACGAACACGGGCTCGCTTGCAAATTGAAGCGGTCCGTTACGCGACATGATTGTCGTGGCAAAAAGGCGCGTTGTGACTTTGTCGGCTCACGATAGCCGTGATAGCTAAGTCGTATCCGCTTCGGCGGACCTTGACCTAACCATGCCTCGCCCATGCCAGACCCCCCGGTCGCTGGCCGCCGTGACTGTGCTGCTGCTCGCGCTGAGCGGATGCTCGAGCGCGGAGCTGGCCTCCAACGACTTCGACCAATCGGTGGACGAGGGCGGGGACGGCGACGGCGACGGTGATCCGACCGGCCCAACCGGGGACGAAGGCACTGGGAACGACACCGGGACCGGCGACGGCGACGGCGAGGATGAAGGTACCGAGCCGACCGGCATCGAGGATCCGGGCCTCGAGCTCGACAGCTGCGATCCCGCGGTCGCGCACGGGCTCACCTACAATCTCGCGGACGCGCAGTCCGAGGCTGCGGCGGTGCTCGTGCGCGAGAGCGTGCTCGCCGGAGCCGGGGTGGTGCCGAGCATTCCGCTCTCGCCCCAACCATTCCTCAATCGCTTCGAGTTCAACTATCCGCCGGTCGAGGGCCCCGAGCTGGCGCTGGTCGGCGAGCTGTGGAAGCCGCCGCACAACAACCTCGAGGCGGCGCCGCGCTACCGGATGCAGGTGGCGATCCGCGGCCCGCAAATGTCGGCCGATCAACGCACGCCGATCGATCTGGCGATCGTGGTCGATCTCGGGCCGAGCATGGCCGGCGAGCCCTGGGCCCTGGTCGAAGAGGCGCTGGTGGCCGTCGAGGCGGCGCTGGTGCCCGGCGATCGCGTGACGGTGATCGGCGCGGGCGAGCAGCCGCAGGTCTTGATTGCGAGCACGATCGTCGATGAGCCCGCGCCTGCGCTGCTGAGCGACTCGCTCGCAACCCAGAGTCTGGCGGGCGTTGCCGATGTCGCTGCGGCGGTCGGGCTCGCGTACGAGACCGTCGCGCCGCAGTGGGCGGGCCAGGGCCAGCCGCGCGTGCTGCTGATCAGCAACGGACACTTTCCGCTCGACGCAGCGCTGGTCGATCTGGTCGAGCAGCATGCGGACGCCGGCCACTACCTGGTCGCGCTCGGGCTTGGGGCGCCCGAGGGCTTCGCCGAGAGCGCGATGCGAGAGCTGGCCGCCGAGGGCCGTGGTCCGCTGCTCTACGATCGCACGGCCGAGCAGCTGTGGATCGATCTGCAGGAGCGCTTCACCGAGCACATGATCGCGGTCGCGACCGATCTCGAGGTCACGCTCAGCTTGCCGCCTGGGCTTGCGATTCGCGATCGTGATCACTTGGCCGCCAAGCTCGGCGACTCGGAGCTCGCGGTGCTCGGCCCCGACGACACCATCGTCTTTCACCACGAGCTCGAGGCCTGCGCCGAGCTCGATCCCGCCGCGGTGGTGCGCTTCGAGGTCGCGTGGACCGATCCGAGCACGCAGGAGTCGAAGCAGACGGTCTGGGAGCAGCCAGTCGGGCAGCTCGGGTTCGGCTCGATGGACACTCGCAAGGGCGCGGCCACGGTCGCGTATGTGCGAGCGCTGCGGGGCTACCGAGATGGCCGGCCGCAAGACGAGAGCTACGGCGCGTTGCTCGACGCGATCTCGCTGATCGCCGAGGCCCTCGAGGCCCAGCCCGAGGATCCGGATCTGCTCGAGATGTCGCAGGTGCTCGGCAAGCTCGAGGGCTGAGCTCAGAACTGAAAATAGATGAACTGCACGGCCTTGTCGGGACGCAGCAGGTAGCACAGCGGCACAAGCAAGCCTGCGAGCGCCACGGTCGCGAGCTGGTAGCGCTCGGTCCAGCGGTGGTGACGGTTGAGCTCGCCGAGGATGTGCTCGAGCGCGACGTAGGCCATGCACGCGCCGATGATCACGAGCGGCACCTTGCTCGCAGGCTGCCAGCGCCACAGGCCGTCGAGCATCGCCAGCATGTTGGCCCACGACTGCGCGCGGAAGATCAGCCAGCCGAGCAGGGTCAGCACGAAGAACACCGGCCAGCGCCATAGCTCGCGCATGCGAGCCTGGCTCGACGGCGGCGCGAACAGGCGCTCGAGGATCAGCAAGGCCCCGTGATAGGCGCCCCAGATCACGAAGGTCCAGTCCGCGCCGTGCCAGAGGCCGCCGAGCAGCATGGTCAGGAACAGCGCGACGTACATGCGCCGGACGCCGTGCTTCGATCCGCCGAGCGGAATGTAGAGATAGTCGCGCAGCCACGTCGACAGCGAGATGTGCCAGCGTCGCCAGAATTCCTGCGGCCCGAGCGAGAGGTAGGGCGAGCGAAAGTTGAGCGGGAACTGAAAGCCGAGCAGGATGCACACCGCCAGGGCCATGTCGGTGTAGCCGGAGAAGTCGCAATAGATCTGTCCGGCGAAGGCCAAGGTCGCCATCCAGCGATCGCCCGAGCCATGCGCGGACGGATCGGAGAACACCGCGTCGACGATCGGGCCCAGGCGATCGGCGATCACCACCTTCTTGAACAGCCCGAACACGAACAGCGGCGCGGCGATCCACACCTGGCGCGCGACGCTGCGCAGCGCCGAGGGGGCCTGCGCGAGGAAGTCGGCGGCGCGAATGATGGGCCCGGCGACCAGCTGGGGGAAGAACGCGACGAACAGGGCGAAGCTCGTGAAGTCGCGCTCGGGCTCGAGCTCGCCGCGATAGACGTCGATGGTGTAGCTCATCGACTGGAACGTGAAGAAGCTGATCCCGACCGGCAGCGTCAGCTCGACGAGCGGCAGCTCGGTCCCGATCATCGCGTTGAACGAAGCGATGCCGAAGTCGAGGTACTTGAAGACCGCCAGGCTGCCGAGGTTGACGATCAGGCTGATCACCAACAAACGCCTGCGCTTGCTGGGCTCGACCTTCGGCATGCGCCGCGCGAGCACGAAGTCGATCGCGGTCGAGCCGTAGAGCAGCAGCAAGAAGCGCGGGTCCCAGGCCGCGTAGAACACGTAGCTGGCGATCAGCAGCACCGCCGCGCGAGCCCGTCGGTTGCTCATGCACGCGGCGCTGACCAGCAGCACCGCGATCATGAACACCAGGAATTGCCCCTCGAAGAACAGCATGGTCCGGCCGAGCCGCTAGCGGAGCTCCGCCTGCAGCGCGAGGTTGCTGGCGTCGATGAGCTGGTTGACGTAGCGGTGCGCGCCCTTGTGGCTGAGGTGAATCCAGTCGGCGAAGTCGGGCATCTTGTAGCGTCGATCGGTGTAGGCGTCGTGCCAGACGACTCGGGGCAGCTCATCGGCGAGCTGCTGGATCTCGTCGACGAACGCGGAGAAGTCGGTCGCGATGCCGAGCTTGGGCGCGATGTCGCGGTGATAGAGCGCCGTCACTGGTGGCGCGTGCAGGATCACGCCCACGCCAGCGCCCGCAGCCTCGCGCACGAGCTGCACGAGCGCCTGTTGCTCGGGCTCGTTGACCCGCCACTTGAAGTAGCCCTCGGCGAAGCGGTGCCGATCCTTGCGCTGCTCGTTGGCCCAGGTCTCCTCGGTCATGCCGGGCCGCATCGGCGTGATCCGACCGTCGCGCTCGAGCAGCGGATCCGCGGGCATGCGCTCGCGGGGCTCGAGCTCGGCCGCAGCGCGCTGCTCCGCGCTCATGAACCAAAGCTCCGCGTCGAGCTGATTGAGCAGGCGCTCGCCGATCGCTCGGCGGCGACGGTGGATCAGCAGGCGCTCGTGGGTGACGAGCTCGAGCTGATCGGCGATCGCATAGCCGCGCAGCTCGGCGAAGCCCTTCGGCATGCCGAGCAGCGCGCGGGCGTCGAGCAGCGCGGGGTCGTGGGTGTGCCCGCCGTGCTCGCCATTGATGACCGCTGGGCTGACCTCGACGATGATCCAGTCGGGCTTGCAGCCTCGCCGTCGCAGCCAGCGGTACTGCGCCAGCATGTTGGTCGCGCGGACTTCGGCGATCGCGAAGTCGAAGGG
>DATLLB010000311.1:0-6361 GCA_035538075.1 Enhygromyxa sp. | reverse complement strand
AGGGGAGGTCATGGCGAGAGAGTGCCTCGCGCGGTCGCTTTCGATCACGCCGGCGATCACACGCTAAGGTGCGCCTCGTGACCGCCCGCTTCGAGCTTCGCCACGTCTACGACCACCCGCTGTCGGCGGTGATCGAGCTGCTCAACGATCCAGTTTTCCTCGCCCAGAAGGCCCGCGACTTCGGGGCGACGGACGCCAAGGCCACGGCCAGTACCGAGGCGGATGGGACCATCGTCGCGATCCTCGACGTCTGGGAGCCGGCCCACTTCCCGCCGGGTGCGAAGACCAGCCACCGCACGCTGACGCAGCGGACCAACCCGGCGAGCAAGCGCGGGACCTGGACGCAGGTGGTGCACGGGTTGGAGGATCGATCGACGGCCGAGGGCACGACCGAGCTGATCGAGCTGGGGCCGTCGCGCTGTGAATTGATCACGCGTGGATCGATCGAGATCCGCGTGCCGCTGCTCGGCAGGACGATCGAGAAGAAGGTCTGTGCGGGCGTGGAGGCGGGCTCCGCCAAGGAGCAGCGCTACGTGGCCGAGGCGCTCAATCGTCGCCGCCTTTGACCCGGGCGTCGAGCCGCTCGAGCCGATCTTCGAGCTTGCGCAGCTTCTCGCGTAGCTCCTCGATCTCCTTCTCGGCGGCGCCCAGGCGCGGCTCCTCGCTGCGCCGCAGCCCGGCGATCACCTGATCGACGCGCACAGCCTCCTGATGCGTGACGGTGTCGCGGAAGGCCTCGAGCTCGCCGAGCGCCTCGGTCGCGCGCGCGGCCTCCAACCCGGCGACGGCGGCGAACTGCACACGCTGGACGTCATCGCGCAGGAGATCGACGAGCCGCTCGATCGCCTGCTCGCGCGGGCGCTTGTCGAGCCGCCGCGCCAGCGCTCCGAGAGCGACGACCGCAGCAGGCCGGGCGCGGTTGGAGGTGAGGCCATGCTCGGTGCGACGCAAGAGCAGGTCGAGCGCTCGCTCGTCGCGAGTGGCGGCCAAGCCACGCAGCGCACCGGACTGCTCGAAGCCATTGTAAGTGGGTCGCTCGGCCGCGGCGGCGATCAGATCGAAGGGCGCCTTCTCGCGCTGGGCTCCGAGCAGCTCCCAGGCGACCGCGGCGGCGCGATGCGGGAGCCCGCCCTCGCACCTCGCAGCGACCACGGCGGCGAGCTTGGGATCACGCAGCTCGGCGCACGCACGCATGAGCCCTTCGAGCACGCGCAGATCGGTCTCGACCTCGACCGCGTGACAGAGGGCCTCCAAGGCCGCTGCCGATCCGGCGATGCCGAGCGCCTTGGCCCACTCGAGGCGCACGCCCCAAAACGGCTCCGCAGCCCAGCGCTCGGCGACCTTGCGCACGCCGTGCGGCTTGCCCTGCTTGGCCAGCTCGATGCCGGCCTGAATGCGACCGAGCACGTCGGGCGCGTGGACGAGCTGGGTCTCGAGCTTGTCGGTGCCGGGATCGAAGTCGAGCTTGTGCACGACATCGAAGTCCGGATCGACGCGGACCATGTCGGGCTCGTGCTCCATCTCGAACACGAAGCTGTGCCGCTCCCGCTCGATCTCGACCCGGCGCCGCTGCGTCTCGCCGTCGATCGTCCACGCCAGCGTGAGCGGGAAGCAGAACAAGCCGACGCCAGTGGGCTTGTCGACCTGGGTCTGCTTGATCGTGAAGGTGCCGCGCGCGTGGGCGTCGTCCCAGTCGAACTCGACGTCGAGCGCCGGGTAGCCGGGGCTGTGGATCCACTGATCGAAGAACTTGCCGAGCGAGCGGCTGCTGACCCGCTCCATCACCCGCCGAAAGTCGTCGGTCTCGACCACCTTGCCCGCGAACTCGCGCAGGTACGTGCGCGTGCCCTCCCAGAACAGCTCGTCGCCGAGCATGCGCCGCAGGCTGTGCAGACGCAGCGCACCGCCGGGGTAGAGGTGCATGTCGTAGAGCTCCCACGAGCTGTGGAACTCGCGGGTCACGAGCGGTCGCTTGTAGCGGAGGTCGGCCTCGCGGAAGTAGGCGCGCGCGTTGAGCCAGCGCTCGTAGAGCGCCTCGTCCGGGCCGAGCACGTCCTCGAACCAGCAGGTCTCCATGTACGTGGCCCAGCTCTCCTTGAGCCAGGCGTGGGCGTAGTCGCGGCAGACCACGAGATCGCCGAACCAGCTGTGCGCCATCTCGTGGACGTTGATCTGATCGATGAGCCGGCCCCACTCGCCGGCCAGCGTCTCGTCGAGCAGGAATTGATCGTCCCAGCTGACCAGCGAGATATTCTCCATCGCGCCGCCAAAGTGCGGCAGCGCGAACTGGTAGTACTTGGGGTACGGGAAGCGCTGGCCGAGCTTGGCGGTCATCCAGCGCATGATCTCGGCGGTGCCGCCGAAGGTGCGCGAGAGATGGTTGGCGTCGTGCTGCTTGCTGGCGAAGTAGGCGAGCCCGACCCCGTCGACCTCACCGTCGTCGAGGCGCACGAAGTCGCCGATCGCAAAGCAGGTCAGGTAGCTCGGGCACGGGTGCTCGAGCTGCCAGTGTGCGGTCTTGCTGCCGTCGTCGTGGAGCTGCTCGGACTGCAGCGTGCCGTTGGCGAGGATGGTCAGATCCGCCTTGGCGCGCAGGTGAAAGCTCAGGGTCGGCCGCACCGACGGGAGATCGATGGTCGGCAACCAATGGCGGGCGCGCTCGGTCTCGTGATCGGTCGCGGCGAAGTAGGCCGCGTCGGGCCCCGACGCATGCGAGGAGAAGAACAGGCCCGAGGCCGGCCGCACGCAGCGATAGCGGATCGCGAGCCTGCGCTTGGTCCCCCGCTCCGCGCCCTCGGCCCAGGTGACGAAGATGCACGCGCCGTCGTAGCGCCAGCGCATCGCGTGACCGTCGAGATCTTCGAGCTCGAGCTGCTCGAGCGCGACCGCATGCAGCGAGAGCGTGCGCGCGCCGGTCCGTCGCCACTCGAGCGTGTGCGTGACGGTCCCGCTCGCGCAGCGCTCGTCGATGTCGACCCGCAGATCGATGTCGAGGTGGATCGGCTCGATCTCGAGATCCGGCGGGTAGTGTGCCTCGGCCCCCGGCAGGGTGAAGTCGGCGCTGTGATGATGAGCGCAGGCCGAGCGATGGCCCAGCGCGGTGTCGCGATTGGAGTATTCGCCAGCAGTCACGTCGGTCGCTGCGAGCGTACCCCAAAACCGAGCGCTGATCGTGGCTTTACTTGCCCGGCAGGGCCAGGATCGTCGCTGCGATCACGGCGATTCCGTAGCCGGTGCCACGATCCTTGGGGAACGCCGGACCGGCGAGGTCGAGGTGCATCCAGCGGACCTCGGTGCCCTCGAGGTGGTTGTAGACGAACTGTGCTGCGCAGGCGGACTGCGCGTTCATGCGGTTATGAACGGAATTGCACATGTCCGCGACGGCGCTGGAGAACTCTTGCTTGTAGAGCTCCGGCGCGAAGGGCAGCGGATGCACGAGGTCGCCGGTCTGCCGGCCGGCGGCGATCATCGCGGCCTCGAGCTCGGCGTCGTTGCTGACGATCGCGCCGTGGACGACCCCGGTCGAGATCAGCTGCGCGCCGGTCAGCGTGGCGGCGTTGAAGATGGTGTCGGCCTGCAGCTCGCGGGCGGCCCAGCTCACGCCGTCGGCGAGCAACAATCGCCCTTCGGCGTCGGTGTTGTTGATCTCGACGGTCTTGCCCGAGTGCAGGGTGAGGATGTCGTCGGGCTTGTAGGCGGCCGGGCCAATCGCGTTCTCGGCCAGGCACAGCACCAGCGAGAGCCGATGCGGACAGCGGGCAGCGACCAACACCCGGAACGCGCCGAGCACCGCGGCCGCGCCCCCCATGTCGCACTTCATGGTCTCCATGCCGCCGCGCGGCTTGATGTGGAGGCCGCCCGTATCGAAGGTGACGCCCTTGCCGACCAGCGCGACGTGGCGAGCACTCTCGTCCCCGCTGCCCTCGTAGCGGGCGATCAACATGCGCGGGGCTGCGAGCGCTGCTCGGCCGACGGCATGGATGCCCCCGAGCCCGCGCTCGAGCAGCTCGTCGCCGACGATCTCCTCGATCTCGACGTCTAGCCCGTCCAGCAGCGCGCGGGCACGCGCGGCCATCGACTCGGGGTTGAGCTCCGTCGGCGGCGTGTCGACCAGCTCGGCGCTCTCGCGCACGATCGCCACGGTCCCGGCCACATGGTTATCGGGCCGCACGACCTCGCCGTCACGATCGATCGCGAGCAGCTGCACTCGCGGCGCCTTGGCGGGCTTGCTCTTGCCGTTATAGAGCGGGAAGCAGCGGCCCACGGCGATCGCCTGCGCGAGCACGTGGCTGGGATCGTCGACCAACAAGATGATCGCGAGCTTGCCCTTGCAGACGCCGGGCGCCGACTTGAGCTGCGCGACCACGCGACGCACGCAATCGGACCGGGTCTCGCTGTTGTAGCGGGACAGCTGGTCTGGCAGCACGCCGAGGCCCAGTCGTCCGGGATCGGCCCCGGTCAGGGTCGTGGTCGCAGCCCCGAGGTCGCCGGGCTCGAGCTCCTTCGCCAGCTCGAGCAACAGACCATCGAGCTTCTTGCCGAGCAGCTTGGGCAGCTTGTTCGGCTTGAACAGCGAAGCGGGGCCGATGACCGCTACAGTCTTGGCTCCCTTGAGCAGGGTCTTGGTGGAGTTGGCAAAGCCGATCGCCGACACGCGCGGGAGTATGCCCAAAAAAGTGTCGGTGATGGGAGGTGCGATCGACAGCGCACGGCCAATACTTCGATTGACAAACTGCGCCTCACACCCGGATGCTAGCGAGCGTTGGCCATGACCACGCTGCATCGTCGCTACTCGCTCTCGCTCGGCCTCGGGTTGTTCGCAACGCTCGCCACCACTCCGGTCTGGGCGGCGCCGCCGGAGGAAGATGCCGCGCAGGCGGACAGCGCCGTCGCGCCGGATGCCGCGGAGAGCGAAGCGGCGCCCGATGCCGATCCGGCCACGCCAGAGGCCGAGGCGTCCCCGGTGCCGCCGCCCGAGGTGACCGAGGAAGCGAATCCCGACCCCAAAGCCGACGAGGTCACGGAGGTCACGGACGGCGGCCCGGTGCCGCCCGAAGAACCGCAAGCGGATCCCAACCGGCCGCCGCCGCAAGTCGGCGACAAGCACAGCATTCAGTACACGAGCCTGTTGGCCCCGCGCGTGAACCCGCTGGGCCTCGAGGAGCGCCTGTGGATCGGCTACCAATACCGGCTCTACAGCAAGGACAAGGCCATCCTCAATGGCAGCAACCTCGGCATCTTCTTTCGCCCGATCGTGAGCCCTGCGATCGCGCTGGTCGGCGCGACCGTGCAGGTGCAGCCGGCCGCGGTCCTGCGGCTGCGCGCCACCTACAGCTACGTGGCCTACTTCGGGACCTTCGATTACTTCCAGTCGTTCCAGTCGCCGCATGACGACTTCTCCGACTCGCGCCTCGACGAGCTCTCGATCGCCGGCCAGAACTACGTGAGCACCGGTCAGCAGATCGAGCTCGAGGCGCTGATTCAGGCCCGCTACAAGGGCCTGGTGCTGCGCAACACGTTGGTCGCCGACTACAACATCATGAAGATGCGCGGTGACGACGACCTGTTTTTCGACATCCGCATCGACGCGCTGGTGCCCAACAAGGGCTGGGTGCTCGTCAACGACACCGACCTGGTCTGGCTGCACGAGTTCAAGAACGCCAAGCGCTCGGCGCTGATGGCCGGCGCGCGGGCGACCGTGACCATGCCGTTCTATAAAGACAGCGTGTACGAGCCCGGCGACGTGATCGAGAACCCCAACGGGCCGGCGCTGCGGGTGGGGCCGAACATCGGCTACATCTTCTACGATCAGCCGGTGAAGCGGCCGCGCTTCAACAAGCCGACGCTGCTGGTGATCCCCCAGTGGAACGTGATCCATCGTTGGCGCAGCGGTCGCGACAGCGCCGCCGCCTACCCCACCCTGATCATGGCGTTCGTCTTCTCCGGGCAACTCTGGGGAAAAAACTGAAGCCACTTTGCCCCCCGCAGCCAGCCGTAGACTGCGGCTGGTTCGTGGTGCTCGGCGGCACACAGAGGCCCCCCGAGGGGGCCTAGTTTCAGCATATCGGAGCTGGAATGTGAGTGACCGTGGGCGCGTAGCCGCGTCGATGCTCGGTCACGATTCACGGCTCCTCGCGCTGCTGCCGGCGGTCGGGCTGTGCTCGTGCGTGGCTTCGAGCGAAGCGCCGACCACCTCGGCGCTGCGGTCTCCGATTGTGGCGCCGACCGGGGCGATCGAGATCGAGCCGCAGCGCGAGCCGCTGACGGTGGCCGAGGCGATGATCCGCAGCGGTCGTGAGTCGCTGGCGGCCGGCCACTTCGATGCAGCCTACGCGACGCTCACGGCGGCGACCCAGCAGTA
>DATLLB010000310.1:0-11568 GCA_035538075.1 Enhygromyxa sp. | reverse complement strand
AACCCTTCGATCGGGACCGGGCCGTAGTCGATCTCGGCGATCGGGTGGGCGAGCGGGATGTTCGGTCCGACCTGCTCGAGCTCGGGCAACTCGTAGTTACGGGCCTCGCCGAGCGCCTCCGAGACCACGAACACCGCGTCGGGTCCGATGTCGGTCAGGGCCAAGAAGTGCCACGCATCGATCGGGATCCCCAGCGGGTGCGCGGTGATCGATCCGTCGAGATCGATCGGCAAGCTCAAGTGCCAGGCGGTCTGGCTCGCGCTCGAGCGACCGAGCAGCGAGTCGGCGTACTCGAAGTCGAAGTAGGTCGGGATCCGATCGAGGGCGTCGAGCGGCTCCGGCAGCACCCGCGTGGAGGTCAGCTCGAGCGTCTGCATCTCGTTCGTCAGCACGTGCAGGTTGCCGGCGACATCGGCGACCGCGAGCCCGACCGGCGATGAGCCTGCCCGGCTCGGATACGCTGCGAACGCGGTCGGCTCGGCGGGCAGCTCGATGCTGGCGATGGTGGAGATGTCCATGGGATCGCCGAGGTCGAGGACGATCACGAAGTTCGGGTCGCTGGTCAGGATCACGAACGGCGCGTCGAAGTCCTCGCCGAGCAGGTTGGCGACGCTCCCGGCCGCGACCGCGGTGCCGAGGATCGACAGCTCGACGCCTTGTCCTGCCCGCTCGGGCCCGAACGCGTGCACGAGAGTCCGCGAGGCCCGGTCCCTCACAGGGACAACTCACCCAAAAAATGAGTAAAAACGAGATGTTGGACGCGGGTATCCACAAGCTTAGCGAGCCTGTGGATACCCGGAGAGCTCAGTTCCAGGCCGGCAGAAACGCGTACTGCTCACCGTACTCGAGCATCTGCGCAGTGAAGTCCTCGGCGTACTCGAGCTTCACGTCGACGATCGCGTCGCCGTCCATCACCGGCACCAGCTTCGGCTGCACGAAGCCGACATACGGCGCGATGTTCAGCGACTCGTAGCGCCGCTTGACCTCCTCGTGCAGCGCACGATCGACCTTCACGCCGTAGGTCTCGATCAACGCCTTGCCGGCCGCGAAGTCGCCCTGCGACTTGATGCGCTGGACCTCGCGGAGCAGCTCGCCAAACAGCGCGCGCAGCTTGTCGTAGTCGTTGACCACGAAGTAGGTCTTGCCGTCCTTCACCTTCTTCTCGATCACGTTCTCCGCCTTGCCCTGCTCGTAGGCCCAGGCCGCGATCATCTGGCGGTTGCGCATGTGCGACTCCTCGACCTGCTCGCCGAGCTCGAGCCGCGAGAGCTGGACCATCAAGCCGCCGCGGATGTAGTTGTCGTACTCGGCCTTGCCGACGTCGAGCGAGGGCATCAGGCCCAGCTCGACCAGCTTGGGATCCATCGTGTAGTAGAGCGCGACCAGATCGGCGCGGGCCTCCTCGAGCGCGCTCGCGTAGCTGCCGAGCGTCTCGGCCGGCGTGCCGACGCCGTCCTCCAGCTTGCCCGACGCGTGGCCGATGACCTCGTGCATGTCGACGTGGAGCTTGTGCGCGAGCCCGCCGTGCTGCTTGGCGCGGGCCAGCTCGGCTTCGTCGAAGCAGAATTCTTCGAGCACACCGTTGCCCTCGGCCGCAGCCTCGTAGGCCTCCATGATGTTGCCGAGGCTGACCGACTTGCTGCCATGCGCAGCGCGGATCCAGTTGGCGTTGGGCAGGTTGATGCCGATCGGCGTGCTCGGGGCCGCGTCGCCGGCCTCGACCACCACGGTGATCACGTTGGCCGAGATCCCGACCACGTCGGGCTTCCTGTGCGCGGGCAGGATCGGCGAGTTGTCCTCGAACCACTGCGCCTGGCTGGCGACCAACGCGATGCGCTTGGTGGCCTCGGGATCCTTGAACGAGACCACGGCCTCCCAGCTCCCGCGGTAGCCGATCGCGTCGTCGTAGACCTCGATGAAGCCATTCACGTTGTCGATCAGCGACTCCGTGTCGCCCACCCACGCGATGTTGTACTCGTCGAATTTGCGCAGGTCGCCGGACTGGTAATAGGCGATCAGCTTCTCGATCACCTCGCGCTGCTTGTCGTTCTCCGCGACCGCGCGGGCCTTGTTGAGCCACTTGACGATCTCGGCGATCGCCGGGCCGTACATGCCGCCGGCGAACCAAGTCTTCTCGACGAGCTTGCCGCCCTCGCGCACCAGCTTGGAGTTGAGCCCCCAGGAGATCGGCGTCTTGTCCTTCGGGTCGATCTTCTTCTTGTAGTACTTCTCGACGTCCTTGGCCGTGATGCCCTCGCCGTAGAAATTGTTGGCCGAGTCGGCGACCGGATCAGCACCTTCGTCGCGGTTGGTCCGCTTCGCGTCGAGCTTGGGATCGAAGATCATCGGCCCGATCGCGGCCAGGAACTGCTCGACCGTCTCACCCTCGCGCAGCGGCAGCGTGGCCGGATCGAGGCCGGCCACGGTCTGCTCGAACCACGCCTGCGAGAAGCCTGGCTCGAGCTTGCGGCCCGAGTAGTGGTGGTGGATCCCGTTCGAGAACCACACCCGCTTGGCGTAGGTGTGCAGGGCCTCGAAGTCCGCGGCCTCGCGGTCGCCCGAGTAGCCGCGCAGGATCGCCTCGAGCGTCTTGCGGATCGCCAGGTTGCCCGCGAATTTCTGATCGTAGGTGATGTCGCGCCCGGCCAGCGCGGCCTCGTAGAGGTAGTAGAGCAGCTGCTTGCGCTGCAGATCGAGCTGCTCGAAGCCCGGCACCTGGTAGCGCAGCACCTGAATGTCGGCGAAGCGATCGACCGCCCACACGAAGCTCGGCTCCGCCGGGGTCTCGTCGGTGCTCGGCTGCTCGGCGGGCGCCGGATCCGGCTGCATGGTGGCGGGCTCGGCCTTGCAGGCGAGCAGCGCGAGGGCCAGGGGGACGCAGGACCAGCGGCGAAGGAGTCGCATCCGCGATTGGTGCCATCCGACGCACAAAGAATCAACCTGCTGGGAAGCTCACTTGCGTGCGACGGAATCTCGCGCTTCGATCGCGGTTGCCGGCCGCCACGCTCACCATCATGACCCGCACGCTCTCGCTTCCATTCGTGCTCCTTCTGCTCTCCGGCTGCGGTCTGCGGGGTAGCGGCACTCCGGCCACCGAGACCCGCGAGCTCGACAGCTTCTCGAAG
The DNA here is from genome assembly GCA_035538075.1 of Enhygromyxa sp. Lineage (GTDB taxonomy): Bacteria > Myxococcota_A > Polyangia > Nannocystales > Nannocystaceae > Plesiocystis. The sequence continues at coordinate 8,443 of DATLLB010000310.1, read as the reverse complement.
ATCGATCTCGGCGGTGCGTTCGACCTGGTCGTGCATGTCGACCCCGGCGCGACACAAAAAGTCGAGGTCACGGCCGACGACAACATCATCGAGAAGATCGAGACCAGCGTGTCCGGCGGTGAGCTCGACGTCGAGATGAAGGACGTCAGCCTCCTGCGCCCCAAGACCGACATCGTCGTGGAGGTCTGGGTGCCATCGCTGGCGGCGATCGACGCCAGCGGTGCGTCGGACATCGACGTGCAGGGCCTGCACGGCGACAGCTTCACGCTCGAGCTCTCGGGCGCGAGCGACTCGACCGTGCAGGGCGCCGTCGAGCGCTTCGACATTCGGATCTCCGGCGCCGGGGAGCTCGATGCCAAGGGCCTGCACGCGAAGAGCGTCACGCTGAAGCTGTCGGGCGCGGGCGAGGCCGTGGTCGCGGCCAGCGAGTCGCTCGACGTCGACATCTCCGGGGCTGGCGACGTGACTTACTTTGGGGATCCCACGAACGTCATCCAGGAAATCTCCGGCGCGGGCTCGCTGAAGAAGGGCGGTTGAGTGATCTGCGTGGCTTGACCGCCGCGCGCACGCTCCCAATCATCCGCCCTCGTGGACGAGTTCGACTTCATCGTCGTCGGAGGCGGCTCCGCAGGGGCCATCGTCGCGGCCCGCCTCGCGAGCGAGAGCGACGCCCGCGTGCTGCTGCTCGAGTTTGGCGATCGCGGCGAGGACAACCCCGAGACGCTGATCGTCGACGGCTACAAGGACGCGTTCATCAACGATCGCGTGATGTGGCCGAAGTTCACCACGCCGCAGCCCGGCTGCCTCGGCAAGTCGCTCTACGTCGGCTCGGGTCGCGGGCTCGGCGGGAGCGGGGCCATCAACGCGATGGTCTACCTGCGCAGCTCGGTCTCGGATTTTGATGATTGGAAGGTGCCGAGCTGGCGCTGGTCCGAGATCGTCGGCGAGTACGAGGCGCTCGAGCGGGTGCTCGATCCGCACCGCCGCGAGCCGACCGCGTTCACCGAGGCCTGCATCGCCGCGGCCGAGCACGCCGGGTTTCGGCGCAAGCATGATCTCAACGACGGCGACCTCGACGGCGTGCTCGGCTACGAGTGGATGAACTATCGCGGCGACGAGCGACGCAGCTCGTATGTCGCGTTCCTGCGGCCGGCGCTGGGTCGGCCGAATCTGCGGGTCGAGACCGGTGCGCAGGCGCGACGGGTGACCTTCGATGGCGATCGGCGAGTCACCGGGATCGAGTACATGCAGCGCGGCGTGGTCCGGCGCGCGTCGGCCAGGCGCGAGGTCGTGCTGTGTGCCGGCGCGGTCGAGACCGCGAAGTTGATGCTGCTCTCGGGCATCGGACCAGCCTCGCAATTGCGCAAGCACGGGATCCCGGTGGTGCTCGAGCAGCCGCGCGTCGGCCAGAACTTTCAGGATCACCCCAACGTGACCCTGTTCTATCAGGGCGCCCGCGAGATGGACGCCAAGTACCCGCAGCTCTATGGCTTCGCGCGGGCCAACCCGCGCAGCGATCTGCGGCGCAACCAGCCCGATACCTGCTACGTGTTCTATCCGGCCCGCTCGAGCCTGCGCGAGATGATGATTCGCATGCTGCCGAGCTTGGTGCTGCCCGCCGCGGTGCGCGAGCGCTCGCCCCTGCCCGAGCAGGGCATCCGCAGGGCCGTCTCGCTGGCGTTCGAGAGCCAGCGCCTGCGCGAGTTCGTGGCCAAGCTCTATGGGATGGTGGTGATCCTCGGCAAGCCCAAGAGCCGCGGCACCGTCGAGCTCGGCGGGCCGAAGGTTGGCGATCCCGCGCGCATCGATCCTGCGTATTTCAGCGAACCCGAGGATCTCGCGACGATGGTCGAAGGCGTGAAGCTGGCTCGCAATATCACTGGCGCTCCGGCCCTGCGCGAGTGGGGCGCCCGCGAGCTGTTCCCCGGTCGCTGGGCGTCATCGCCGAAAGTGATCGAGGGCTTCGTGCGGGCCAACGCGATGACGACCTTCCACTTCGCCGGGACCTGCTCGATGGGCACCGATGAGCGCAGCGTCGTCGACGAGCGGCTGCGGGTGCGCGGGGTCGAGGGCTTGCGGGTCGCCGATGCGTCGGTGATGCCCGCGGTGCCGGTCTCGGCCCTCAACGCGCCGAGCATGCTGATTGGGCATCGAGCGGCGAGCTTCATGCTGGCGGACGCAGGCGGGTCGTGACCCGCGGCGGACTATTGGCAGCAGCAGCGGATGGCGACGCCTCCCATCAACATCGGGTGCGAGCAGTCATTCTGATTGGGGTTTCCCAAAAACTGTGCGCAAGTATTGAGCGACCCGTACCAGGAATAAGTCATACCATCGCATCCGAGGTTTACACAGCTCTTCCCAAACTCGCTGCAGACCTCATTGCAGCTCTTCGGAGGATCCTCTGCAAGAATGCACTCCGACAATGCCGGCTCGCACGTGCCATTGTCACATCCGCCCGTGGTCCCGGCGATGTCACAAACGTTGCCGCACTCTCCACAGTTCGCGTCGTCCTCCATGACATTGGTGCACACGCCGTTGCAGAGCTGCTCGCCAGTTCCGCAGCCTTCACCATCGCCGTCTCCGGGCGCTCCATCACCATCACCGGTGTCGCCGTCGCCATCTCCGGGTGCTCCGTCACCATCCCCGGTATCGCCGTCGCCGTCTCCGGTATCGCCATCGCCGTCACCAGTGTTGCCATCGCTGGTATCTCCGTCCCCGTCCCCACTCGGCGCCAGGCAGATGTTGTCGTTACACACGAGCCCCGCCAAACACGCCCCCTGGTTGCACTCGCAGTAGAGTTCTCCTGGAATGCACTCGGACTCGCTGCCACTGTCCCCATTCCCACAAGCCAGTGCGAGCGCGAAAACGCCAGCGAACGAGGCACGAGCAAGACTGCGCATGCCCACGACGCTACCACGCCTCGCGGCGGCGCGCATTCTCATAATGCCCAACCACCGTCCGATCCAGGAAGATCAGCTCGGTCGCCGCCTGAAACGAAGACAGCCGCTTGACCGACGCGGGAGTCAAATCGTGATCTGCAGCATCAGCGCCCCACGCATGGCCGGCGCGCCGGGGCGCGGATAGACGTCGAAGCTGCCGAGCAGGCCGACAAAAGGCCAGACGGCGCCCCACTGCAGGCGAAAGCCGACCAGCGGCTCGGGCAACAACATGACCGGTACGCCGACACCAAGACCGCCGGACGGGATCACGCCGGTCATCGAAAAGCTTGCGACCTCGACCGCAGGAATCAGCATCAGCTCTTCGACGGCGTCGCCCTCGACGGCCAGCGAGTAGAGCATGAACGGCGGCGCTGCGACCTCGTAGCCGGCCCGCAGCCGCGCACGAATCTGCGGACCAAAGCCGACGCCCGCGGCCGCGAAGGGGCCATGCGCGAACGGGCGGTTGGCGAGTCGCAGGCGCTGCAGCTTGTCGGAGTCCACCTCGGTGTGCAGCGAGCGGGTGCTCGATTCGGGCCCATCCTCGACGCTCACGCGCCAGCGCGGCGGCGCGCGTATGTCGATCTGCGTGCGGACATGCTCGAGCGGTTGGCCGTCGCCGATCAGGAATTCGACGAAGTGCTCCTCGCGGGCGACGACGAGGTGCCGTGCATAGCCGGCCTGCTGCCCACAGGGGTCGCCGCTGTAGGAGTAGATCTCGCCTTCGAACGACAGCCGGACCTCGACTTGGCCACCGTCGTCGACGTGCAAGGCGAAGACTTCGACGCGACCATTGGAGGCGAGCGGAACCACGTCGACCCGGTCGCCGATCCCAACGGTGACGGACTCGAGCTCGGTCGAGCTTGGCAAGGTCAGTACGCCGTCGACGGCGACGCCCGGCGAGCCTTCGTAGGTCCAGACGGACTCGAAGCGACAGTGTCGCTTTCTCCGTCCGACCCCGCACTCGACCTCGATGCGCTCCGCGACCAGCTCGAGCGTGGCCGCGGCGGGCCAAGTCGGTCGCGCGATGGTGATCGGCGTGGCTCGTTTGAACGAGCACGCCTCCGCGGCGCTCGGGCTCAGCCAAGCCACGGTCGCCGCGACCACCCAGACCAGCGAGCGGCGACTCATGGTCAACTACGTCGTGACCTCGGCCGGCCGGGCCGGGAAGCTGCCTTTGAACGCGTCCAGGTAGCTCTTCAGGATCGTCCACGTGGCGATGCGCGACTCGAGGATGCGCGTGTTCCCATAGTGCCCAACCACCGTCCGATCCAAGAAGATCAGCTCGGTCGCCGCCTGAAACGAGCTCAGCCGCTTGACCGACGCGGGGATCAGCTTGACGACCTCATCGTGCAGGGTCGAGCGCCCGTAATCATAGATCGCCACATTCAAGAACGGATCGGCGAAGGTATCCCGCCAGCGCTTGTAGAACTCGTTGTCCGGCCGCGGCCCGCTCGGCCGCCGCAGCCCGAGCCGCAGCAGCGCGTCGTCGACGGCGTCCCAGTTCTCGGCGATGCCCTGCTCGATCATGTCCTTGTACGCGGCGATGATGTCCGCGCGCAGCCGCTTGGCGCAGCCGAAGTCGTACAGCACGATCGTCCCGTCGCGACGAAACGCGAAATTACCCGGGTTGGGATCCGCGTGGATGATCCCGAGCTCGAACACCTGCGCGCACAGCATGCGAAACAGGTTGCGGCCGATCGCGTCGCGTTCGGCCTGCGTGTAGCCCTTGTCCTTCAGCTCGGTCAGGTGGTCGCCGCCCTCGTAGGTCAGCGTCAGCACGCGCTTGCTCGAGCGCTCGCCGACGACCTCGGGCAGGACCATGAAGTCGTGCCTACCAATGTGGAAATTGCGAAACAGCCGGACATTGTCGGCTTCGTTGCAATAGTCGAGCTCCTCGTGCAGTCGCTCGCGGACCTCTTTGAATGAGGCATTGAGAGCGTCGCGGGGAATGTCGACGATGCCGCTGGCCAGCAGCGCGAGCTTGAGCTGCGAGAGATCCGAGTCGACGGCATCCTCGACGCCCGGATACTGGACCTTGACGACCACCTCGCGGTCGTCATCGGTGGTCGCGCGGTGCACCTGGCCGATCGACGCGGCCGCGAACGGCTGCTTGTCGAAGCGCTTGAACAGCACGTCCGGCGCGGCCCCGAGCTCGCGCTCGATCTGCTCGGCGATCAGCTCGTACTCCATCGGCGGAGCCTCGCGCTGGAGCTTGCCGAGCGCGTCGGACAGCTCCTTGGGCAGCACGTCCTGGGCGATCGAGGCCATCTGCCCGACCTTCATGACGGCGCCCTTGAGCTCGCCGAGCGTCTTGGCGATCCGGTTGCCCGACTCGCGGTGCGACTCCTCGCGCGCGGCCGCGGCATCCTCCTCGCTCTGGAACAGCGCCTTGACGCGGGTCTTGGCCATGTTGCCGGCGACCGAAGCAGTCATGCCGGCGAGCTTGAGAAATCGTTTGCCGCGAGACGGAGGTGCAGCCACGGTCCGGCATCGTGCCACCACGCCCGAGGGTCACGCAATGGCGCGGCCCAAACGCGATGAGCCACGGCTACTTGTTCTTTTTCTTCTGCTTCGCCTTCTGCTTCTGGAACTTCTTCGCGTGCTTCACGTTGCGGTTCGCTTTTTGAACCACGCGCCCGTCCTGCTGCATCCGCTGCGGGACCTCGCCGACCTCTTGCAGCTGCTGGCCCTCGGCGAGCTGCAGCAGCTGCAGCTGACTCGCGTACACGAACGGCGAGAGCCCGAGGGCCATGCGCTTGTCGATCTGCGAGAGGGTCACCTGCGGACGCACGGGCAGGCGAATGTTGACGACCTGCACGTCGGCGTGACGCTCGTGCGTGGGATCGGCCAGCGCCGCGTCGCCGGTGATGTGGTGCATGCGGCAGACGATCGGCCGGCGCTCCCACACGCGGCAGCGACCCTTCGACTTGTCGAGGAATGGGCAGGCCTGCTTGCGCTCGGCGAACTGCTTGCGGCCCATGCCCGCGGCCTTCGAGGTCATGCGGATCTTCTCGGGATCCTTGCCCGTGTGGCCCGACTGAATGTCCTTGAACTGCTGCTCACCGAGCTCGCCGAGCCGCTGGGCGACCTGCGGAAAGTCCTTCCAGGTGCGAATCTCTCGATAGATCGCGAGTGATTCGACGCCGCTGACGCCGAACGGCGCGGCATAGCAAGCGCCGACCCCTTCGGGGGTGCCGGGGACCGCCGCGCCGCTGATTCCCATCTCGGCGCGGACGGCTTCGATGTAGCGATCGTAGGCGGTCAGCAGATCGTCGACGCGCTCCGAAAAACCTCGCGGCAGCCGCTTGGACTTGTTGACGTCGGCGATGCCCTCGAGCCCGGAGATGTCGTCGACGATGCGCTGGATCGCATCGATCTGCTCTTGGGCAGCCTTGCGCGCACGCCTCGGGATCCGCGAGACGTGATCGCGGGGGAGCTTGATGCGTGGCCCGAACAGCGCGGAGAGGAAGTTGAGCACGGCGCTTGGCTTGTAACAGAGGCGGCCGCGGGATCCAGCCCGCTTGCATGCCGCACTTTGCGCGAGTAGCGTTGCGGCCCATGAAGCCCCGCCGTCCTCGTCTTCGCCTCGTCACGACCCTCGCGCTCACGCTCGGCCTCGGCCTCGCCGGAGCCGCTTGTGACAAGGGAGGCGACAGCACCGAAAAGCCAGGCGAACGCAAGAACGGGCCCAAGGCCGAAGGGGGCGATGGCGCGGCCAAGCTCGACGGCGGCAAGGAGTACGTCTATCCGGCCGAGGGCTTCTCGCTGACCGCGACGACGACGATCAAGTTTGGGCTCGCGAGCAAGCAAGGCTCGGGCGAGGCCGAGGTCTCGGCGCGCAGCATGATCGAGGCGACCCCGATCGACGGCGGCAAGCTCAAGGTCCACGGTAAGGTGATCGAGCTGATCGGCTACAAGGGCACCGGCCAGCTCGATCCCGAGTTCATGAAGAAGCAGGCCGCGGAGCAGGGCCAGACCGACTTCGATCTGCTCGCCGAGCTGGCCAAGTCGGAGGGCTGGACGGTCATCGATCAGAAGGGTGAGCTCGACAAGGCCGCGACCGAGGCGTTGGCGGAGAACAAGACCGAGGAGGACGGCAGCGTCGACTTCGGCCTGTTCAACCTGCCCGATCTGCCGCGCATCGATCTGGTCGAAGGCGAGAAGATCAAGGTGCCGACGCAGGCGGTCGATCGGCAGACGCTGGTCGGCATGGTCCCGGTCGAGGTCGACGAGACCTGGACGCTGCGGAAGATCGAGAATCGCGTGGCCGAGATCGACGTGAGCAGCGAGGCCAGCGGCGCGACCGAGATCACCGGCAACGGCGGCTCGGCCAATGTCTCGATCTTCGAGGAGTCGAGCTACACGCTGTTCTTCAACCTCGACACCAAGCTGCCGGTTGCGATCTCCGGCTACAGCCAGAGCGAGATGCAGCTCGACATCGAGGGCCAGAGCGAGACGCTGACGATCGAGCAGAACAGCGAGGTCAACGGCACCTACGATCAGGGCCTCGCGACGGGCCCCGCTGCGGATGCTCCCGCGGCGGCCGGGGGCGCGCCGGCGGCCGGGGGCCAGTAGCTCGGTGGCCAAGGTCTACGCCACGCGCGTGGACATCGACGCGCCGGCCGAGCGGGTCTGGTCGATCCTCGAGGACCTCGACCGCTACGCCGAATGGAACCCGTTCACGGTCCGCATCGAGACCGACTTCGTCGTCGGTCATCCGATCGTCTTGCACGTGAGCTTCGACGGCGCGAAGCCGATGCGACAGACGGAGATCCTGCGACGCTGGGCGCCCGGCGAGGAGCTGCGGTGGAGCATGACCATCGGCCCGGCGTGGTTCTTTCGCGCGGAGCGAGTGCAACGCGTGGAGGTGCTCGGGCCGGCGCGCTGTCGCTACATCTCCGAGGATGCGTTCGCCGGGCTGTTCTCGCCGGTCGTCGAGCTGCTCTACGGTCCGAAGGTGCAGCGAGGCTTCGACGCGCTCGGGGCAGCGCTCGCACGTCGAGCCCAGCAGGCCTGACGATTTCATGATGGCGCCTGCGGCGAGCTTCGGACTACGATCCGGGCTCGATGATGAGGCTCACGCGACGCACACTTGGTCTGGGTTTGTTGGCGCTCTCGGCTTGCACGCAGAACGATCCGAGCTCGGATGACGCCGCGAGCGAGGGCACCTCGAGCGAGAGCGGCGACGGTGATGGCGACGAGAGCGGTGAGCAACAGGCGACCTACACGTATTGGCGCGACGCCAAGGCCGTGCTCGACCAGAAGTGCAACGGCTGCCACGTGTCCGGCGACATCGCTCCGTTCGCGCTGACGACCTTCGCCGAGGTCACCGCCGTCGCGCCGATCCTCCCGTTTGCGATCGAGGCCGGCACCATGCCGCCGTGGCCGCCCGGCGACGGCTGCAACGAGTACAACCACAATCGCTCGCTCACCGAGGACGAGCGCGAGCTGTTGCTGACGTGGCTGGCCGAGGGCGCGCCCGAGGGTGACCCCGCCGACGAGCC
>DATLLB010000309.1:0-5453 GCA_035538075.1 Enhygromyxa sp. | reverse complement strand
ATTCCAATGCCGAGCGGTTGGGAGTGATCGGCAAGCTCCCAACTTTGGGCTGTAATTCGCCCCCCACGGGGGGCACCACGTGCGGTCAGAGACCACGAACCGATCCGCTTTGCTCGCGGAGCGAGCGAACGGCCGCGAAGCGGCCGCCCGCGGCTCACACTAAACCGGCCGCGGGGGGGCTAATTAGCCCGACTCGCCGGCCCACAGCTGGGCGTTGCCGGTCCGCAGCTCGAGCTCGAGCCGCAGCCCGGGGTGCTGACGCAGGCCCGGATCACGCTCGACCAGCGCCAGCGCGGCGTCCCGGGCAGCGACCAGCATCTTCATGCCCTCGCCGGAGAAGCTGGCGAAGCGCAGCCGCGGCACGCCTGATTGCTTGGTCCCGAACAGCTCGCCGGGGCCGCGGATCTCGAGATCCTTCTCGGCCACCACGAAGCCGTCGGCGCTGCGCTCCAGCACCTCGAGGCGCTGGCCAGCGTCCGAGTCGTGCGGGCTGGCGGTGTGGAGCATGCAGACCGAGCTGCCGCGCGAGCGACCGACCCGACCGCGGAGCTGGTGCAGCTGCGCGAGGCCGAAGCGCTCGGCGTGCTCGATGAGGATCGCCCGGGCGTCGGGCACGTCGACCCCGACCTCGATCACCGTCGTCGCGACCAGCACCCGGACCTCGCCGCTGCGAAAGCGCTGCATGACCGCGTCCTTGTCGCGACTGAGCATGCGCCCGTGGATCACCGCGATCTCGTGCTGAGGCAGCAGCTTGCGCAGCGCGGTCGCGGTCGCCTCGACGTCGCTGGCCTCGATCGCCTCGCTGGCCTCGACCAGCGGACACACGACATAGGCCTTGTCGTCGGCGCGCACACGCTCGACCAGCGCCGCGCGAGCGCGAGCCAGCGAGCGCGGACCGGCGAACACCTTGGTGGTCGGCGCGATGCGACCGGGCGGCAGCTCGTCGATCACCGAGACGTCGAGCTCGCCGAACGCCGTGAGCGCGAGGCTGCGCGGGATCGGGGTCGCGGTCATCACCAGCAGATGCGGAGCGGCGCCCTTTTGCCGCAACGCGACGCGCTGCTCGACGCCGAAGCGGTGCTGCTCGTCGACGATCACCAGCGCGAGCCGAGCGAAGTCGACACCTTCGGTCAGCAGCGCGTGGGTACCCACCAGCAGATCGATCTGCCCGGCGGCCAGCAGCGCGAGCAGGCTGTTTCGTTGCGCACGCGGGGTCGAGCCGGTCAACAGCGCCACGCGAACGCCCGCTCGCTCGGCCCACGGCGCGAGGCTGCGCAGGTGCTGCTCGGCGAGGATCTCGGTCGGGGCCATCAACGCGGCCTGAGCCCCCGCGTCGATGACCGCGAGCGCAGCCGCGAACGCGACCGCGGTCTTGCCTGAGCCCACGTCGCCTTGCAGCAGCCGCAGCATCGGCTTGGGTCGACCGAGGTCGGCCTCGATCTCGTCGATCACCCGCCACTGCGCCTTGGTCGGCTCCCACGGCAAGCAGGCCCGCAGGCGCTCGCGATCGAAGCTGCCCGCCGTCAGCGGCGGCACGGCGCACGGGGCCGAGCGATAGATGCCGCGCTGCCGCAGCAAGGCCAGCTGCAGGAAGAAGAACTCGTCGAACGCGAGCCGACGGTGGGCCGGGCTCTCGCGCCGCGTCAGCGCGTCGAACTGCTCGGGCGGTAGGTCTTCGGGTGGCGCGTGCAGCAGGCTCAGCGCCTCGATCTGGCTGATGAGGCCGTGCTTCGCGATCAAGTCAGCGGGCAGCGGATCGGCCAGCTTGGCGTCGCGCAGACGCTCGACCGCGGCCTGACACAGGCGCTGGATCGTGCGCTGACCGACGCCTTCGACGACCGGGTAGCGCAGCGAGATGCCGAGCCCGCTCGCCGGATCGAGCACGTCCGGGTGGACCATGCTGAGCACGCCGCGGAAGCGCTTGACCGTGCCCGCGAGCAGCACGGGCTGACCCGTGGTCACGCGCTGGCCGAGCCCGCCGACCGGATGAAACCACTTCGCCTCGAGGCCCAGGCGCGCGCCGTTGGGCTGGGCCTGCTCGATCCGCATCGTGGCCGAGTAGCGACCGCCGAACCAACCCTGGCGGAAGCTCCGGATCACGCCCTCGAGCACCACGGGCACGCCCTCCTCGACGTCCTGCAGCAGCGAGGTGCGACGGCGATCCTCGTAGCCGAGCGGGAGCAGGTAGGCGAGATCCTCGATGCACGCGAGCCCGCGTGCGGCCAGCTTGTCAGCCGTCTTCTTGCCCACGCCGGGCAGCGTCTGCACGCTCGCCTGGCGTAGCTGCGCGGCGGAGCGCAGGGCCGCGAGCGCGGCGGGATCGGGCGCTGGTGTTGGAGCGGCGCGCTCGATCGGCTTGGCTCGCGCGCGCGTGGGCTTGGGCTTGGGCTCGGGCTTGGGCTCGGCCGCAGGCTCGGGCACCTCGACGCGGCTCGACTGTCCGAGCCTGCGCCCGAGATCCTGCTTGGCCGGCGCGCGCTTGGGCGGCTCGGCCTCGGCTTGACGCGACGCGATCGCCATCGCGATCCGCAGCCCGTGCGCGACCACCCGACTGCGATCGTGACGGCCACGCTCCTCGAAGCGCTCGAGCCCGCCGCGAAAGTGCGCGAGCTCGGCCTGCTGCGGCCCGACCCCGCGCGCAATCAAGCGATCGGTGGCCTCGCGCAGGCGCGGCCCGAGACCGTCCGCGAGCACACCCGCGAACTGATCGGCAGCAGCCTCGCGCAGTGCGGCTCGAAGCTGCTCGAGCGGATCGTCGACGGGCATCGGCCCACTCTCACGCGCGGCGAGGACTCAATACGGCGCGGTGAAGGAGAAGCGCAGCTCGTGATCACACAGGTAATACACGTTGCCCTCCTCGACCCGGTGATCGTCGACGCGCTGGCCGGCGAACTCGACACCGTTGGTGCTGCCGAGATCCTTGATGAAGTAGTCGCCGTTGCGGCGCACCACCGCACAGTGACGGCGCGAGATGTTGGCGTCCTTGATCGGCAGATCCGAGAACTTGCTGCCGCGGCCGATCACGAACTGCTCTTGATCGATCGTGTACCAGTTGCCCTCGAAGAACAGGTACAGCGGGCGATCGCCCTCGGTCGCGAGATCCTCCGCGGGCTCGGGCGCCGGCGGCGGAGCGCTCGCGCGCGCGGGCGGGGGCAGTCGGCTGGGTCCGGGCGGCGGAGGTCCGGGCGGGGCTCCGGGCGGACGCGGCAGCGTGGCCCGACCCGCGGCGGGGCTCGGCGTCGGCGGGCCGCTCGGTCGAGCGCTCGGGGGCGGTCCCGGAGGCGCGCCGGGGACCGGCGTCTTCGCGTCGTTCGACGCTTCCTTCTTGCGCGTGAACAGCTGGATCAACGCCGCCTGAACAATCTCGTCCGTCGATACGCCACGCCGCTTGGCCAGCGCCTCGACCCGCTTCCAGATGTCCTCTCGGCACTCGATCTGATGAACCGTCTTGTTCATGCCGTTTCCCGGGCCACGAGTCGCGGCCTCCGTCGACCGAGGGCCGACGGCGGGATCGTAGGGTCATGCTCGGCGACCGGTCAACCAAAGGGCATGGCCGGAAGGTCGGGGTGAGCTGGCCAAATGCCGGTCCCGAACGGGCCGAATCGGCCGATCCCCCGCGGCAACGCATCGCGCGGCGCGCAAAGCAGGCGTTTGGTTGTGTAGGGAGTATGCTGCGGCCCGATGCTCGGGTGCCGCGGACCGAGGCGACCCGCCGCTCGCCTTCGAGGACCACTCGCCCTCGCCGCCGCGATCGCCTGCTTCGCAGTCGCACGTCCGGCCAGCGCCGGTCCGGGCGTCGCCAACCGACTCGCAGGCGGCAGCGCTCAAGGTCCGGCGTCGTCGTCGGTGACCGGCATCTATCACAACCCAGCGATGCTCGGGACGATGCCGGGCGTCAGCTTCGAGACCACGCTGCGGACCGGCGTCGATCACCTGGTCGTGCGGCGCTTCGGCATCGACACCAGCGGCGAGCCGATCGACGCGCTCGCGCAGCCGGTCAACCTGGTCAACCCGGTGTTCGACTACTTCGTGGGCGCGAGCTTCCTGCTCGATCCGATCGCGATCGGTGCCGCCGTCCACACCTTCGACTCGCGGTTTCGCATCGACAGCGATCCGAGCCTCAACTACCACCTGACGCCCGACTTCGATCTCGGCTGCAGCATCGACGACGATCGCGTGTGCCCGCAGCTGCGCAAGGGCGGCGCGCTGGAGATGCGCACCGACTTCGATCTCGCGCTGGCCTGGAACGCGCTGCACTTCATGAGCATCGGCGCGACCGCCCACTTCCCGCGCCAGCGCACCTACCTCGCGCGCGACGTCGACTCGGTGCTGACCGGCGCGGCCGAGAACACCGGCTGCGATCCGCAGTCGGCCTCGGTCGAGAACCCGGCCTGCGCCGAGCGCCTGAGCTTCCGCGGCAACACTCGGCTGCGCTGGTTCGGGCTCAACTCGAAGCCGGCGACGCGCCTCGACTTCGCGCTGACGATCGGGCTCGCGTTCAACATCCGCGATCGCGTGATGCTCGGCATCCGCTATCGCACGCAGCCGCTGCTCAACGGCGGCGCGACCACGCTCAACGGCGAGGCGGCCGTGTGCGTGCCCGATCAGTCCCTGACCGAGAGCTCGCTGTCGAGCTGCGAGACCGCGACGCCGATCGAGGCGACCTTGACCGAGAGGGTCCCGCGCGAGCTCGCGATCGGGGCCGCGTTCGAGCTCGGCAACTGGAAGCTCGACAGCAACCTCTACTGGATCGATCGCTGCCCCGGTGCGCGCGACGAGCATGGCGGCTGCGGAGGCCGTGACGGCCGCGCGCTCGAGCTGGTCGGGCTCGACGAAGACGCCAGCACGCTGCCCGAGACCACCATCTACCGCGGCCTGCGAGACGTATACGGCGCCGAGCTGTGGGCCCGCTATCGGCTCGACGATGTGATCGGCGCCAACCTGCCCTACTACAAGGTGCTGTGCAGCGGCGGTCGTGAGGGTGTCGACGAAACCACCGGCAAGCCCATCCGTTGTGTGCCTCGCGTCGACCTGTTGCTCGGCGGTGGTTTCCAGTCGCCGGGTGTGCGCCCGAGCGCGCTCACGGCCGCGCAGAGTGACGGCTGGACGGTCCTCGCCACGCTCGGCACCAGCTTCAACCTGCCCGGGCGCAATGGCACCTGGTCGCTGATCCCCGCGTACAACGTCGACTTCCTGGTGCCCACGCGCGTGGGTCCGGGTGGCTTCGGGCCCGCGTTTCGGCCGAAGGCCGCGTTGGACTTCGAGAGCAGCGGCGCCGATCTCAACGCACCGTCCGCCGAGGTCGTGCTCGAGGGCCGCGGCGTAGTCATCGAGATCGGCGAGCTCGTCGGGGGCCACCAGCTCGGGCGTCTGCGTGTCCGGGCCCGTGGTTTTGCCGCACGCGGGGGCGAACAGCAGCAACAGGGTCAAGGTCGTGAGCGCGGAGCGTCGAA
>DATLLB010000308.1:0-2008 GCA_035538075.1 Enhygromyxa sp. | reverse complement strand
CACCGCGGCATGCAGCACGCTGCCCTCGGGATAGAAGCCGGTCTCGGCATCGCGCTCGCCAGCCGGCCGCCCAAAGTAGAGCGCGAGCGCTTCGTGGATGCGCGCGACCGACCAGACGTTGAATTGCTTGCGCGCGCAGGCCTCGACCACGTCGTGGCGCAGCATCAGATCGCCGACGTTCGCCGCCGGGATCACCACGCCCTGCGCACCGGTCAGGCCCCGCACCTTGCAGGTGTCGTAGAAGCCCTCGATCTTCTCGTTGACGGCGCCAATCGGCAGGATGTTGCCGATCTGATCGATCGCGCCGGTCATCGCAATGTCCTGGCGAATCGGCTCATTGGTCAGCGCCGACAACAAACACACGATCTCGGCCCCCGAGGCCGAGTCACCGTCGATGCCGCCGTAGCTCTGCTCGAACGCGATCGAGGCGTCGAAGGTCAGCGGGTGCTCGCTCCGCAGCAGCTGGCGCAGCAAACCGCCGAGGATGAAGAAGCTCTTGGTGTGAATGGCCCCCGAGAGCTCGGCCTCGCGCTCGATGTTGACGGTCCCACCCACGCCGGCACCGACGGTCGCGGTGATGCGCGTGGGAAATCCGTAGGTCAGCGGCCCAGCCTGGATCACCGCGAGGCCGTTGATCTGTCCGACCTGCCAGCCATCGCTGGCGATGCGCATGCGACCGTCGGCGACCAGCTCACGAAAGCGCCGAGCCGGGAGATCGGCGCGCCGCTTGGTCCGACGCACGGCCTCGCGCACGTCCTCGCCTTGAACCTCGATCTCGGCGCCCGGGACCGCCCGCTTGCGAGCCAAGAACGCGGCCTCGCGGGCGATGTCGGCGAGCCGACCGACGCGCGCGGTCAACTTTTGGTTCGTGGACGCGACCCGAGCCCCATGCTCGGCGAGCTCGGCGATCGCGGTGCACGAGAACGACGGCAGCTGCTCCTCGGCAGCGATGCGCCGAAACACGCGGGCGTAGAGCTCGACGCTCTCGCGCGTGCGGGGGATCAGCTCGTCGAAGTCCGCGAGCACCTTGAACAGGTGCGGGAAGTCGTTGTCGAGCTGATCGAGCATGTAGTAGAGCCGCGCGTCGCCGAGCAGCACGACCTTGACGTTGACCGGGATCGGCTCGGGCTTGAGCGACGAGACCGGCACCAGCACGGGCAGCTCGGGCATCACCAGCTCGACGAAGCCGCTGCGCAAGGTTCGAACCAAGGCCGGCCAGGCGCCGGGCTGCGAGAGCACCTCGGTCGCCTCCATCACCAGCACACCACCGTCGGCGCGGACCAGCGAGCCCGCGCGCACGGCCATGTGATCGGTGCGTGCGCCACCATCGGGGGTCGCGGTCGCGTCGATCGTGCCGAGCAGCGATCGCATGGTCCCGACCGTCTCGACGATCACCGGCGAGGGCTCATCGGCGGCGTGGCACGAGAGCGGGTTGGCCTCGTACAGCGAGGCGTGCTCCTCGATGCTCTCGAGCTCACCCAGCCGGCGATGGACGACGTCGCGGATGACCGCGTCGAGCCACGCGTGCACGCGCTGGTTCGAAAACAGCTCGCGCAGCTCGTTGCTGGCCACGCGCAGCAGCCCCTCGGCTTCGTCACGCAACAGCTCGCGGACGCGATCACGAAGCGTGCGCTGCAGCTCGCCGACCTCTCGAAACACGCGATCGACCTGCTCGCGCGCGGCCTTGCTGCGCTGCTCGAGCTGCTCGACCGCGTCGCCCGGCAGCTCGCCCGACTCGATCATCTTGGCGAAGCGCTCGGGCGCGACTGGCTTGCCCTCGATCGCCGGCAAGATCAGCGGCTGCGCGACACCACCAGCCTCGCGGATCACCAGCGCGAGCCCGGCCGCGGCCAGCTCGGCCTCGAGCGGCTCGGGGGCCGTGTCGGACGCCTTGGGCATGGCGGCCAGCGTAACCCAGCGAGGCGGATCAGTGACCGCCCGAGCGCTTCGCCAAGATGATCGAGTCGGGCGAGCTGCCGGGCGACGCGGTCGAGCAGCTCGAGCAGCG
>DATLLB010000307.1:0-3264 GCA_035538075.1 Enhygromyxa sp. | reverse complement strand
ACACTTTGGCCTGCGGGGAGGGGGCGTCGTGCGGGATATTGATGCAGTGTCCGAATGATCTCAATTGCGTGAGCGGAATGTGCTATGATGGCAGCACCGGTGACCCGTGCGACAACGACAATCACTGCCTGAGCGATGATTGCGTGGGCGCGACCTTGTTCCAAGACGGCACCTGCAGCTGAGACAGTGCGCCGCGGCCACGCGCTCAATTGTCGAGTGCGCCCTGGCAGACCCACGCGGAGATCATCGCGATCTGCTCGGCCGAGAAGCCGGGCCCGGCCTTGGGCATCTTGGTACCGAAGCACAGGTTCACGCCGGCCAGCTTGTCGATCAGGTAGCTCGCGCCCGGCTGGCCCGGAGCCACGCGCAGACGATCGTCGCACTGCGAGCTGGGTACGCTCACGAGGTTTTCGTAGGCGAAGCCGGACCGCAGGTCGAGATCGCCCGCCGTCGCCGGGAACCCATGGCAGCCGCCGCCCGTGCACTCGTCGACGAGCAGCGGCTCGACGTCGCCAGCGAACGAGACCTCCTCGCCACCGCAGCCGCAGCTGCCCGCCATGCACACGCTGCCCTGCGCACAGGGGTTGTCACACTCGCCGCAGTGATCGGCGTTGCTGTCGAGATCGACGCAGGCGCCGTTGCACTCGCTCAGCTGGCCGCAGTCGTTGGCGCACCCGCCCTGCGAACACACCTGGTTCGGCGCGCACGGGCTCGAGCAGCCGCCGCAGTGCTGCGGGTCGCTCTGCGTGTCGACGCAGGCGTCGTCACACAGCTGCTGCCCGCCGGGACAAGCACAAGCCCCCGCTTCGCACGGGAGGCTGTCGGGGCAGGCGTTGCCACACTCGCCGCAGTGCTGCGCGTCGCTCTGCAGGTCGACGCAGGCGTCACCGCCACAGGTCTCGCAGCCGGTGCCTTCGAGCTGCTCGATCCAGCTGCGCACGCACGCCGTCTGCTCGGGTGGCAGACCGTCGGGCGCTGGCATCAACGTGCCGCACGGAGCCGGGCCGGCGATCTTCAGGTACAGCAGCGACTCGTCCGGCGCTCCGGGGACCACGCGAACCCACCCGTCGCAAGTGCCCGAAGGCGCGCCGACCAGCTGGGCCTCGAGATCGGCGGCCTCGAGGTCGAGCCCGCCGGCTGCGTCGGCGCTGCTGTGACAGCTCGCCAGCGCGCAGCTCGGGGTGAAGATGTCTGCCCGCAGAGCCTCGAGCTCGGGCGTGCAGTCGCCACCTTCGTCACCGTCGCCGTCGCCATCTCCGTCGCCGTCACCCGACTGCTCTGCGCCCGACTCGGTGTCGGTCGAGGTCGAGGCTGCTGGGGGACTGCTCACGCAGGCGCTGGCGAGCAGCGCGATGGCGAGCACCACGGGCGTTGGTTGGCCGCTCATGGAGTCCATCTTGGCCAGCCTGAGGCGAAACCGTCACTTTGTTTTCAACCGCCGATGAAACGCAGCACCGCGGTGTGCAGCACATCGACCGCCGAGGGCGCCTGCGCGAGCACGACCGCGAGAAACGGCAGGATCGCAGCGACGAGCAGCCACTTGAGATCGTCGGCGCTGGGGACCAGCACGCGCATGCGCTCGATCCCGTCGGTGATGCTGCGGAGATCGGCGAGCGCCGAGACATCGGGGTGCTCGAGCAAGTCGCCGCGCTCCTGCGGTGCACCCTCGATCCAGCGCTGCTCGAACTCGACCGCGCAGCGCCGCGCGAGCTCGCCATACTCGACGATCGCCAGCTCGCGCGCGCGCACCAGCGACGGCATGAGCACCACGTACGGCACGATCATCAGGCCCACGCACAGCGCGAGAAAGCCGAGCAAGTCGCCGGCGTAGGTCGAGACATCCGCCTTGCCGGCAGCGATCTCGTCGAACCACACCGACGCGATCGCGCTGCCCAGCGCGAGCACGAACGCCGGCAGGGCATCGAGCGGCAGCCGCAGCACGCTCAACCCACCAACGCCGTCGCCATGCGACGCCCGCACGTCGGGCCGCAGGCGAGACAGCCGCCCGACGAGCAGCGTCCACAGCACCCAGCGATATAGCCAGCGGCCGATCAGCAGCAGCAACAAGGGCTGGGCCACGATCACGTACCACCACCACGCGAGCGTGGCGTCGGCCCACTGCACGCCGTGCAGCGTCGACAGCAGCCAGCGCAGCGCTGCGCTCGGCAGCAGATCGAAGTAGGCGAGCGCCAACATTCCGTACATGAGCGCCAGCCAGATCGCCTCGAAGGCCTTGCTGTCGCGGAGGCGGCGGAAGCGTTGCAGCGTGGCCCGCCACCGCTCGCGCTCGAGCGGCTGCAGGCCGTCGGTGATCCAGCCGTGCGCGGCCATGCCGATGCGACGATCCAGCGCGGGCTCGGCCAGCAGCAGCACGACGAGCGCGAGCAAGAGTCGCGTGTGTGGTTCGGCGCGGAGCAGCAGGGGATCGGCGTGGTCGCTCGAAGTCAGCGCCGAGAGCAGCACGATCGGGAGCCACGCCAACGCCACGAGCCCGACGACGGCGGCGAGGCGTGCTTTGTCGCCGGACTGCGTCATGGGCCGCGTCCGGCTGCAACTCGCAGGCCACGCGCTGGCGCCGACGTGCTCAGCGGGGCTTTTTCTTCGCCGCCGGCTTCTTCTTCGCCGTCGGCTTCTTCTTCGCCGCCGGCTTTTTCTTCGCCGCCAGCTTCTTCTTCGCCGCCGCTTTCTTCTTCGCCGCCGGCTTCTTGCCGACCAGCTCGCCCCACTTCGCGCCCATCGCCTTGCGGAAGGCGGCACGATCGCTCGCGCTCAACTTGTCGAGCGCCGACCGATCGGCGCCGCGCTCGAGCAGCAACACGGCAGCGGGCCCGCGCAGATACTCCGCGGCCGCCTGCAGTGGCGTGGCGCCGTACTCATCGACGGCGTCGATCGGCACGCCCGAATCCAGCAGCCACCGCACGCACTCGACCGCGTTGTCCGCCCACGAGCGCGCGGCGATGTGCAGCGGCGATGCCATCTCGGGTTGCGTGGGCTGCAGCGGCACGCCGTGGCGAGCGAGCAGCTGCATCATCGCCAGATCGCAATCGAACGCCGCGACACACATCGCGTGCTCGAGCTCCGCCGCCGATCCGCTCAATCGCAGCGCGGTCTCGGTCAGCGCCAGCGAGCCCGAGCGGATCGCCGCTTCGAGGAAGCTCTCCGGCAGCTTGCCGCCATGCTCGAGCAGATAGTCGACCAAGACCGCATCACCGCCACGAATCGCAGCCTCCATCAGCTCGGGATCGGTGAGCGACTCGGTGATCG
>DATLLB010000306.1:0-2599 GCA_035538075.1 Enhygromyxa sp. | reverse complement strand
CCACTTTGGCGCAGGGCTACTCGCTGGGGCATCGCGTTACGCGATGCCCCAGCGAGTAGCCCTGCGCCAAAGTGGCGAATCTCGCGCGATGCGTTCGAGCGAGCAGCAACCCATCCACGCCATACTCGGGTATGATCTCGCGCATGCGTGCTCATTTGGGTTCGTGGATGGTTCTGTCGGTGGCGTCGAGCATGCTGGCTTGCGCGGATCGTCCGGTCGGCGACGACGGTGACGTTGAAACTGAAACGGTCGGCAACGGCGACGGAGATCCGAGCGGCGACGGCGACGGCGATCCGAGCGGAGACGGCGACGGCGATCCGAGTGGAGACGGCGATGGCGATCCGAGTGGCGACGGTGATGGCGATGGCGATCCGAGCGGAGACGGCGATGGCGATCCGCTCTGCGAGGATCAGTGGTTCGCGTGCCCCGACGAAACCTGCGCGTGGGAGTACACGGACGAGCCTTGCTGCGGTCACGGAGGCGATTGTGCGCCCGGTTGCGAGCCGCAGGATGCCGTCGAAACCGATCCCGAAACCTGCACCGAGGCGGGAGAGTTCGCGTGGACCGGCAAGGTCTGCGAGCGGGTCTGCGACTGCGACGGAGCCGACTGCGATGCGCTCTACTCGACCGTACTCGATTGCCTCGAGGCGCACGACCAGAGCTGTGGGAATTTCGACTTCAGCGATTGCCCATTCGACGCGACGTTCGGCCCGACCTCGGTGTCCGGGACCACGCCGTTCGGTCCGATCACGTACACGGCTGGCGCGTTCGGGCGGTCGTATGGTCGGGGTGGTGGCGCTGGAGGGCTGGTGCTCCGGCTCGGCGTCAGCGAGGTCGAGCTCGGCAACTACATCGCCAACCTCTGGACCGCCAACCAGTTCTACGACGCGCTCCTGCTCGTGGACTCCGGGCTGGTCGAGCCCGGCGTGCACGAAGCCTGGATCTACGTGCCCGGTGAGTGGGATGTGATGGGGCTGGGGACGGTGACCATCACCGCCGCCCAGACCGAAGGGGACATCCACGCCGAGCACACGCTCGAAGCGATGATCGAGGTGAGCAGTCCCGGCTGGAATCTGTCCGGGCCGATCGCAATCCATGGCTGCGATCGGCTCGACACCTATGCGCCCTGAGCCAAGCGTGTTCGGGCCTATTCGGCTTGGCAGGTCGCTTGACCCGGCCACCAATCACTCGCGCAGGCGCACGATCGTCGCGCCCCAGCTGCCTTCGCGGTGGCCACCGAGGCGGTAGCTCTCGACCGCCTCGTGACTGGCAAGCAGGCTGTGGACGGTGCGTCGCAGCACGCCCTTGCCCTTGCCGTGGACGATCCGCAGATCGCGAATGCCTCGGCTGCGGCAGACCTCGATGTACTCGCGCACCAGCGGCGCGACCTCCTTGGGCGAGAAGTTGTGCAGGTCGAGCTCGCCGTCGATCGCGATCTCGGCCGCGTCCGCGTGGACTCGAACAGCGCCCGCCCACGGGAAGCGCGGGTGACCGGAGGGGCCGGCGTCGCGCCACATCGCGGGTCTGCGCACGCGGCCCTGGTTGGATCGCACGCGCTGCTCGAGGCGACCGAGCAGCGCCGCGAAGCCGCCCGCGACGCCGAGCGAGCCGAGCTGCGCGTGCGTGCGCCAAGTCCCGTCGACGCAGACCTCGAGCTCGCGGCGCAACACCTGGCCTGCTCGCACGCGCTCGATCACCCGAAGCTCGCCAAACAGCGCGGCAGCCACGAAGTCGCGCGCCAGCTCGCAGGCTTCCTCACGCTCCTCTTCGTCGGCCCACGCGAAACACTCCACCCAACCAGCGAATTGGACGCGCAGCGGATCGAGCTCGATGGTGATCGATTCGCCGCTCGCGACGTCGACCAGCGCGCGCCCATCACTCGCGGTCATGACGACCGCGTCGCCGCAGAGCTCGACGATCGCGTCGAGGTCGGCGCGCAGATCGTTCATTGCCCGCGCTCTCGCACGGCCATCCGCTCGGCCGCGACCGCGACCAGCACCGCGCGCACGCCCGCTTCGTCGAGCCCGCGCAACGACTGCATGAACTCCTCGGAGCGATGCTGCAGGCCGACACGCGCGAGGGCCACGGGCGTGATCGGGACCTCGATCTCGCGCCGGTAAAGAAAGCGCAGCAGCTGCTCGATCTCGTTGGTGGGCACCCCCGTGAGCGCCATCGGGACTTGCGGCATGCTGGGACACTTAGCCCCAAACAAGCGCAGAAGAAAGTCAATCAATTTTTGGAAATAACGAAGAGGCCGTCCGGTTGGCGGCGCCGCACCGACGACGGGTCGACCCGCGCGGTGCGAAAGGACCAAAGCAATGTTCATCACGATCGCCGCCACCGTCGCCTGCGTCTCCGTTGCCGTGCTTCCAGCCGCTGCCGAGATTCGCCGGAGGATCGACGAGCGGAACAACCCCACGCAGCTCCTGAAGATCCCGACCCGCCGTTCGCAGGTCGAGCGGTCGCGCGAGGGGCAGAGTTAGTCCAGCGCTCGACCACGGTCGAGCCCCGCAGGCCCGCGCCCCACTCTCGGGGCGCGGGCCTCGACTTATTTAGCCCCCCGCGGGCGTCTGAGTGTGAGCCGCGGGCGGCCGCTTCG
>DATLLB010000305.1:0-6022 GCA_035538075.1 Enhygromyxa sp. | reverse complement strand
TCGACCATCGCCCCGCGAATCGCAGCCGCCGTGCTCGCCTGTCTCACCAGCTTCGGTTGCGGCAAAGACGCCAAACCCGACGCCACGGCCGAAGGGGCAGAAGCGGGCGAGCAGACGCCCGAGCCACCGCCGCTGCCCCCGTTGACCCAAGAGCAGCTCGCCGAGCTCTACCGCAACGCGAAGGACCGCTACGAAGCGGTGGCGACCCTGCCGGAGGGGGCCGCGATCGAGCTCGACCTCCAGCGGGTCGCCAACGAGGCCGAGGACGCGCACCTCCGAGCGAACGCGAGCCTGATGCTCGGGGCGATCGCCGAGGCTCGCAACGATCAGCGGACGGCGATCTCGTTCTATCGGCAGGCGGTCGAGCTGATCCCCGAGGACGCCGACACCCACATCGTGCTCGCGCTCGCGCTGGCCAAGGCGCAGCGGTGGGACGAGGCGATCGTCGAGCAGTGGAAGGTGGTCGAGGCGATCCCCGACGATCTGCTCGGGTGGTTGGTGCTCGGCGAGATGCACGTGAAGGGCCGCAAGCTCGACGAAGCGGTGAATGTCTACGGCGCCTACGAGCTGCGCCGCAAAGGTCTGCTCGACGGGCTGACGCTCAAGCAGGACGGCGAGTACCTGAAGAACGAGGCCGAGCGGGCCGCGTGCGCCCAGGCGCTCGCGCCTGCGGTCGACAACGGGACCGCGCTCGGCTTGATGTACGCGCTCGACTCGGATCCCTCGCCGCTGGTACGGACCGCGGTCGTGTCGGTGATGGGTGAGCAGCGGCTGCTCGGCTACCAGAAGCTGCTGAAGGACAAGCTCGCGAGCGAAGCCGACGCCGAGGTCAAGGAGGCGATCGAGTGGGCGCTCTCGGAGATCGAGCGCGAGGGCGTGGAGACGGCTCCGGGTGTGGTGCCCGAGTCGCTCGCCAAGCAGGTCGAGGCCGAAGCTGCGGCCCTGGCCGCAGCCGAGAAGAAGCTGGCCGAGAAGGACGACGAGCCGGCCGAGGGCGAGGGCGAGAAACCAGAGGGCGAGAAACCCGAGGGCGAGAAACCCGAGCCCAAGGCCGATTAGGGATCGGGGCGGGTTCGCGGTACACATCCACCGCGCGATGACTGGACGCCCCCCCGCCTCGCTCGAGGTCAGCAACCTGACCTTTCGCTATCCCGGAAGCACGGATCCGGCGTTGCGCGACGTGGCGTTCCGCGTGGCCGCGGGTGAGCGCGTGGGCCTGCTCGGACCCAATGGCGCGGGCAAGAGCACGCTGATGCGGATCCTGTGCGGCTACCTGCCGGTGCCGCGCGGGCGCGACACGATCGTGCAGGTCGCAGGGCTGCCGGTCGCGACCAGCTCGCGGACCTGCAGCGAGCTGGTCGGCTATCTGCCCGAGCAGGTCCCGCTCTATCACGAGCTGCGCGTGCGCGAGCACTTGGAGTTCCGGGCGACCGTCAAGCGCGTCGCTCGGCGGCAGCGGAGCACCGAGATCGGTCGGGTGGTGGAGCTGTCGGGGCTCGAGGGCATGCTCGAGACGCCGATCGGTCGGCTCAGCCGGGGCTATCGCCAGCGGGTCGGCATCGCCGACGCGCTGCTCGGCTCGCCGCCGCTGGTGGTGCTCGACGAGCCGACGGTCGGGCTCGATCCCAACCAGGTGCAGGCGATCCGGGCGATGCTCAAGAACCTCGGCGGGAGCCAGACATTGATCTTCTCGTCGCACATCCTCGCGGAGGTCGAGGCGCTGTGCGATCGGATCGTGATCCTGTCGCGCGGGCGCGTGGTCGCGGACGAGACCGTCGATCGGGCGCTCGCCAGCGACACGCTGGTGGTCGAGTGGGAGGGGGCCGACGGCGCGACGATCCGGGCGGTGGTCGCGACGGCGTGGCGCAGCCTCGGCCGCGAGGACGCGGCGCAGGTCGAGATCAGCCCGCGCGACGGACGGCTGCGCGCGGCGGTGACCAGCGGGGGGATCGCGATGGACGAGCTCGGCGCGGCGGTCGGTCGCGCGAGCCTCGAGGCCGGGCTGACGCTGGTGCGGCTCGAGCCGGGCCGTCGCCGGCTCGAGGAGCGCTTCGCCTTGGTCACGGGCTTCCGTGAAGAGCACGCGCCGCAGGGAGGTGCATCTTGAACCGGGCGCGGCAGCTGCTGGAGAGCGCGCTCTACTGGCTGCGCGGGACGATCGCGATCGCGCGACGCGAGCTGCTGTCGCTGTTCGTGACGCCGCTCGCCTACCTGGTCGGCACGCTGTTCCTGCTCAACCAGGGCTGGAACTTCTCGCTGCTGCTCGCGGTGCTCAACGATCCGCTCGCCGCTCGCGGGCCGGTCATGCAGTTCTACTTCGGCGGCAGCATCTTCATCTTCTGGCTGCCGGTGATCTTCATCTGTGCGGCGATCAGCATGCGGCTTGTCGCGGAGGAGCGGCGCCAGGGCACGCTCGAGGCCCTGCTCACTGCGCCGCTCGAGCCCTCGCAGGTGGTGATCGGCAAGTACCTCGGCGCGCTCGGGTTCTATGCGGCGCTGTGGCTGCCGACCGGGAGCTTCTATCTGCTGCTGCGCGGCGCCTCGGGGCCCGCGATGGCGCCCGATCCGGGGCCGATCCTGTCGGGCTATCTCGGCACCTTCCTGGTCGGGGCCAGCTTCATCGCGGTCGGGCTGGTGTTCTCCGCGTTCGCGCGCAGCCAGCTGGCGGCGGCGATCGGGACCTTCGTGAGCTGCACGATCGTGCTGCTGGCCGGGCTGCTGACCGAGCAGGTCGAGGTCTGGCTGGCGAAGATCCTGAGCTTCACGTCGCTGCTGGCGATGATGCAGGAGCTCGCGCAGGGCATCGTCGACGGGCACTGGATCTGGCTGCACCTCGGCGTGATCGTGGCTGCGATCGCGGTCGCGATCGTGGCCGTCAATCCGCGCCGCGACTGGCAGTCGATCGTCCAGGCTGCGCTGGTGTGCGTGACCGCGGGGCACCTGGCGGTGTTCGCCGGCCGGCACGCGGAGCGCGGCGACTGGACGGCTGGGCAGGTCTACACGCTCTCCGATCGGGCCAAGGACGTGCTGTCCAACCACCTGTCGGGGACCATCGACGTGGTCGTGCTGGTGCCGACGACGATCGGCAACGGTCGGCCCAACCCGGTGCGCGGCGAGCTGCGTGAGGTGCTGCTGCGGATGCAGCAGCAGTCCGAGTCGATCCGCGTGCGCTTCGTCGACCCCGACGTCGATCGCCAGGACGCCGAGCGGCTGATCGAGGACTTCGGCCTGACCGGCCGCGAGCTGCCCGACGGGGTCTTGCTGATCCGCTCGGGGCAGGGCAGCGAGCTTCGCCGCGCGCACCTGCTGCCGAGCGAGCTGGTCACCTTCGCGACCGGTCCCGAGGTCCAGGCCAACGGCCCGCGCGTGAAGTCGTTCCGCGGCGAGGAGGCGCTGCTCAGCAAGTTCTTGGAGGTCTCGGATCCGCGCGAGCTGACGGTCTGCTACACGCAGGGCCACGGCGAGCCGGCCTACGACGATCTCGAGCCCTTCAACGGCTACGCGCACCTGCGTGACCTGCTGCGCGACGCCAACCTCGAGACCCAGCTGGCCGATCTCGACAGCGAGGCCGGGCTCGACGACTGCGATCTCCTGTTGATCGCGGGGCCCAAGAGCTTGCTGCCGCCTGATCACGTCGCGGCGATCCGGCGCTTCGCCGAGCGCGGCCACGACATCCTGATGCTCGCGGGCGCCGAGGTGGCGCGCAACAACACGGTGCTGGCCGACCACGGGCTCGAGCCGCTGACCGCCGAGTACGGCGTGCACTTTGGCGATCGCCTGGTCGTCGATCCGAGCGGGGTCTCGGGCGCGTCGGATCTGGTCTCGTTCACGGTCCGCGAGGGCTGGGCTGATCACCCGGCCGTGCGTGCGCTGGTCCAGCAGCCGGTCTCGTTCTTCGAGGTCCGCGAGCTGTGGACCGACGGCGACGCGATCGCGCTGGCGTGGACCTCCGAGCTGGGCTGGGCCGAGTCCGACTTGGCGCGGCACGTCGCTGGCGGCACGCCGAAGTACGACGCCGAGGCTGATCGCGCGGGGCCGATCCCGGTGGTCGCGGTCGCCCAGCGCGGCGACTCGCGGCTGGCGGTGGTCGGCTCGGATCACTTCGCGCTCAACGCCTGGCTGCGCGAGGACGTCGGCAACTCCAACGGTCGCGATCTGATCTTGAACCTGATCGGCTGGCTCACGCAGCGCGACGCGTTGCTGGGGATCCGGGCCCGCGATCGCGAGCACGTGAAGCTGGTGCTGCTGCCCGAGCAGCTCAAGCGCATGACCTGGATGTGCCTGCTCGGGCTGCCGGGGTTTGCGATCGGCGTCGGGCTGCTGGTGCTGTGGAGGCGGCGCAAGTGAGCGGGTCGAGGCAGCGGGATCCGGACGCGCCGCGGCCGGTGGCTCGGCAGACCAGCGTGCGCGACTCGATGCCGCGGATGGTCGCGCGCTCGCTCGGGCCGATCCGTCCGCGGATCGGGACCATCGTGACGCTGGCGCTCGCGATCGTGGCGTCGGCGGTGACCTGGGCCGATCCGTTCGCGGAGACCGACGACGACGTGCTGCTGGTCAACAACCGCACGGGCGGGCGGCGGGTGTTCCCGACGCTGGTCGACGCCGATCCGAGCAAGGCGACGGTCGAGCTGCAGGCGCCCGATCGGCCGCTGGTGCGGATCGTCCCGGCCCCGAACGGCGGTCACCAACTGATGCGCGGCGACGTGCTGCTCGGGCCGGTCGCGGCCGAGGACTTCGACGGGCTGTGGTCGTCGCTGCGGCTGGCCTCGGCCACGCGCAAGACCGGCAGCCGCGAGGGCCTCAAGCTCGGCACCCGCGGGGTGATCCGGATCAGCCTGCCCGACAGCAACCTGACGCTGCTGCTCGGCGACACGATCGCGGGCGGCGGCGTGTATGCGGCGTTCGAGGGCAACGACGAGGCCTGGGTGGTCGAGGCCGAGCTGCTGAGCCTGGTCGAGCAGTCGTCGGAGACGTGGCTGTCGTCGCGCTTGCTGCCGGTCGATCCCGAGCTGGTGACCGGGCTCGCGTGGGGCGAGCTGGTGCTCGGCCGCGGCAACGATGGCTTCTGGCGGGTGCGAGCGGGCGAGGACCCTGCGTTGCTGTCGAGTGAGGCGGTCGACCATCGCCTGCGTCGACTGTTGCGGGCCAAGCTCGATCCCTTCGTCGACCGCGAGCAGGTGCCGGCGGAGTCGCTGCTGCCGTGGCTGGTGGTCACCACCTTCGACGGCAGCTCGCGCGCGCTGCTGGTCGGCGGCGAGTGTCCCAACCACTCCGATCGTCGGCTGGTCGATCGCGGGCCGGGGCTGCTCGGCTGTCTGCCGACCAACCTGCTCGATCGCTGGCCGGTCTTCGATCCCGACGCGGGCATGATCGAGACGCGGCTGGTGCCGCACGACTACACGCGGATCGTCGGCATCGAGCTCGAGCATCCGGCCGAGCGCAAGCTCGAGCGACGCGGCGGCGAGTGGTTCGTGGCCGAGGATGACGGCGGGCTGTTGCCGGTCGCCGAGGTCGAGGTTCGGCGCTGGTATCAGACGCTCGGCAACCTCGAGATCGCGCTCGTCGACGAGGCCGAGCCGGGACCGGTGGTGAACGTCGAGGGCGGGCAGCCGAGCGGACCGGCCCCGGCGTTCGAGCCCGACTGGACGCTGGCAGTGCGCGCCGATACGGGCGAGGTCCTGCGCGTGTCGTGTCGGCTCGCGGCCGCGCCGGTGCTGTGCACCCGCGACGGCGGAGCGACGCTGCGGGTGCTCGGCGAGGTCCCGCGCAACCTGGTGTTCGACGCCGAGACCTTCGTCGAGCGTCGGCTGATCGAGATCGGTGCCGGCGAGGTTCGAGCGCTCGAGATCCTGCCGCCCAGCGAGGACCCGCGCTCGACCACCGTCCGACAGAGCGTGCACGCCGACATGGGCGTGTGGGAATTGGACGCGCCCACGCACCCCGACGACAGCGGCGCGATCAATCAGGATCGGCTCGAGACCGTGCTGTGGGCCCTACAGGGGCTGCGCGCCGAGGCTTGGGT
>DATLLB010000304.1:0-5629 GCA_035538075.1 Enhygromyxa sp. | reverse complement strand
CGCGAACACCCGGGTCTTGCGGTAGACGTCGGCGGTGAAGATCACGTGCTGGCCGGCGCGCAGCATCGCCAGCAGCGTCGAGGTGATCGCGGCCATGCCCGAGCTCATCAACACCGCGCTCACGCCCGGCTCGCCGCCGCTCTCGAGCGCTGCGAGCCGAGCCTCGACCGCGGCCACGGTGGGGTTGCCGTAGCGGCCGTACTCCTCGGGGCGATCGAGCTCGTGCTGCATGAACGCGTGCAGCTCGGCCGTGTCGGCGAACGGGTAGGTGCTGGCGAGCACGAGCGGCTCGGTGATCGAGCGGCTGCTGCGGATCCGCGGCTCGCCGCCGTGGACGGCCAAAGTCGAAGGACCAGGTGTGGAGGGACCGGGCTTGCGATCGGGGTCGGTCACCGGGGCATCGAACGCCAGGCCGCGCGAGGGATCAAGTCGTGCTCAGGCGATCTCCGAGAGTCGGGCCTCGCGATCGCGGTAGCCCGGCTCGACCTGCTCGAGCGCCTGCTTGGCTTCATCCGTGCGCCCGAGCGCGAGCAGAGCCATCGCCAGCTCGTAGTTCGACTCGCAGCGCTCGTCTTTCGTGCGGGCGGCCGCGACCGCGCGGCTGAACAGCTCCATGGCCGCAGGCGCGTCGCCGGATTGAGCCCGCAGCGAGCCCATCATCACCAGCGCCTTGGCCTGCCAGCGCGGGTCCTTGGCGGCCAGCTCGTACTCGGCGAGCGCCTTGTCGATCAGGCCCATCTCTCGGTAGGCGGTGCCGAGATCGAAGCGATCGCCCGCGTCGGCGCCTTCGACCTCGTGGGTCTGGATCGCAACCTCGCGCTCCTTGCGTTGGCGAGGCGCGTCGTCGTCGAAGATGTTGGCGAGGAAGTCGTCGTCGTCCTCGTCGTCGGCGATCTCGTCCTCGACGTCGAGCAGCGGCTCGGCGGCGTCGGCCAGCTCCGGCTCGCTCACGACCTCGTCGATCGTCGGCTCGTCGACGGCAGCGATCGGCGGGCTGGCAGGCTCGGGCGGGGCCTTGCCGAAGCGCGCGGCCAGCTTGGCCAGCTCCGGGTGACCGGGGAACAGCTCGACGAGATCGTTGTAGGCCGCGAGCGCGTCGTCCTCGAGATCCTGCGCGAGGTAGAAGTCGAGCTCCTCGAGCTCCGCGCTCAGATCAGGCCAGTCTTGCTCGGGCTCGGGCTCGGGCTCGGGCGCGGCTTCGACCGGCTGCGCGTAGACGCCGGTGGTGTCGTCTTCGAGCACCGCGACGGGCGGGTGCTCGTAGACGCCGGTGACCTCGCCATCGATCTCGCCCTCGGGTGCGCCGAGCTCGAGCCTGCCCTCGGGCGGCTGCTCCGCTTCGACGTCTTCGCCCGGCTCGTCGTCCTCGTCGTCGCCGCCGAGACCAAAGCGATCCTCGAAGTCGAGCTCGTCGGTCTCCGCCTCGGGCGTGTCCTGATCGACGGAGATCGCAAAGTCGTCGTCGCCCCCGAGCGCGTTGAGCTCGCCGTAGAGGTCGGGGTCGGCCGAGCGGATGTCGATGTGATCGTCGCCATCATCGAGGACCGGGACGTCGATCTCGATGTGGTTGAGCGAGTCGCCGCGAGTCGCCGCGCCGACGTAGTCGCTGCCGAGGTCATGCGCGAGCGATCGATCGACGCGGCCGATCAGCGAGTCGCTGGCCTCGATCGTGCCGAGCATGTCGTCGTCGAGCTCGAGGTTGCCGAGCGGATCGTCGATCGGGGGCAGGGCATCCTCGCGATCGGCGATGCCGACATCGACCCCGGAGATCTCCGAGAGCTGCTCGCCGAGCACGACCGCGAGCGGATGGTCGGGGATCAGCGCGAGCGCGAGCTCGACATGACGGGCGGCGGCCCTGGGATCGCGGTCGAGCAGCAGCTGGGCCAGGCTCGCGCGCGCGTCGGCGGCCTGCTGGTTGCGACCGAGCGCGGCGAGGATCTCGGCCATCAGCTCGAGCCCCTGTTGGTGCTGGGGCGCGACCCGGAGGATCTGCTCGGCGTGCCCGAGCGCATGCTCGAACAGGTGGTACTTCATCAGCACCCGCACCTCTTCGAGCTGCTTGTCGAAGTCGACGTCACCGTCCTCGGCGCTGCGCTGCGCACCCTCGGAGATGACCTCCTCGGTCAGCGAGTGGCGACGCGGGGCCACGCGCTCGTCGTCGACCGGCTGACCGGGACCGACGCGGGCCGGACGAGCGATCGGCTGCGTGTGCGTGACCGGCTCGAGCGCGGCCGGCTCGGGCTCCGGCTCTTCGTCGAGCTCGTCGATCTCGTCGATCTCCTCGAACTCTTCGACCTCGTCGTCGAACTCCTCGGTGACCGGGGGCGTGGGCGGGCGTGGAGGCGCGGGCGAGGGCTCGACGGCGTCGGGCCCATGCTCGGCGCTCAGCTCGTCGAGGACCTTGCGCAGCTGCGGATTGTTCGGCGTCCAACCCAGCGCCTTGCGCAGCGCCTTGAAGCAGCGCGCGACTCCGGTCGGGCCCTGGTTGCGCTGGGTCTTGACCAGCTCGAGCACGACCGAGGCGGCCTTCTCGGCTCGGTCGAGCCGCACGAAGGTCTCGGCCAGCAGCTCGAGCCCGTCGGCGTCGCTCTGCGAGCGCTGCAGCAGCTCGTTGAGCTTCATCAGCGCGCGCCGAGGCTGATCGATCTCGAGGTAGACCCGGACCAGCTCGCGCGTGACGTTGTCGAGCGGGCGGTGGTAGAGCAGCCGCTCGGCCACGCGCACGTACTCCTGCGCGCGCCCGGCCTGACGCAGAAAGTCGGCGCCGAGCTGGAAGTGCTGGATCGCCTCTTCGACCCGACGCTCGCGCGAGAACAGCTCGGCCAGGCGCAGGCGCTTGGCGACCTCGCGCGGCATCAGATCGGCGACGCGCTCGTACAGCATCAGCGCCTCGCGGGTGTTGCCGCTGCGCAGGTACACGCCCGCGACCTTCTCGTAGAGCGCGACCGCCTCGGGGTAGCGACGCAGCTGCTCGAACGCCTGTCCGGTGCGCAGGTGAATGTCGTAGCGCTCGGGCGCGAGGTTGAGCACCTGCCGGAAGATCTGCAGGGCGTTGGGGATCTCGCCGGCCTCGAGCAGCACGTTGGCCGCGTGCGCGTAGCGATCGACGGCCGCATCGAGCTCGCCCGCGCGGTGCAGGCTGTCGGCCAACAGAAGCCAGGTCTGCACGTCCTTGGGATCGTGCTCGACCACGCTCTGATACTCGCGGATGGCCTTGTCGAGCTCACCGCGTGCGGCGTACTGCTGCGCCGCGCTCAGAGCCTTGTCTCGCGAGAAGGACACCGAAGACCTCGGTCAGACCTGCGAGTCGAGCTCGGCCCGGATCGCGTCCGGGTCGAGGTTGCGCTCGAGGAAGTGGGTGTCGTAGGCGCCCTTGACGAAGGGCTCCTGCTTCAGGATCCAGCGATGCAGCGCGATGTTGGTCGAGATGCCCTCGAACACACACTCGCCAAGCGCTCGACGCATGCGCGCGATCGCCTGCTCGCGCGTGGGTGCGTGGACGATCAGCTTGCCGAGCATGGAGTCGTAGTAGGGGGAGACGGTGTAGCCCTGGTACACGTGGGTGTCGACGCGCACGCCGGTCCCGCCCGGCAGGTGCAGCGCGCTGATGGTACCTGGGTGCGGGTTGAAGTTCACCGGGTCCTCGGCGTTGATGCGGCACTCGATCGCGTGGCCGCGCGGCCGAAACTCTCGCGCCAGGTGGCCGAGCGGCTCGCCGCGGGCGAGGCGAATCTGCTCCTGCACGAGGTCGACGCCGGTGATCATCTCGGTCACGCAGTGCTCGACCTGCACCCGCGTGTTCATCTCCATGAAGTAGAAGCGGTCGCCGTCGAGCAGGCACTCGATGGTCCCGAGCGAGTGGTACGAGATCGCGCGCGCAGCGGCAACTGCGGCGGCGCGCATCTGAGTGCGGATCTCGTCGGGCAAGTTGGCGGCCGGCGCCTCCTCGATGACCTTCTGATGGCGGCGCTGGACCGAGCACTCGCGCTCGAACAGATCGATCACGTTGCCGTGCTTGTCGGCGACGATCTGGATCTCGATGTGGCGCGGGCTCTGGACGTAGCGCTCGAGGTACATGTCGCCGCAGCCGAACGCGGCCTGGGCCTCGGCTTGCGCGGTCTCGAACGTGGGCGCGACCTTGTCGAGCTCCCAGACGATCTTCATGCCGCGCCCGCCACCGCCGGCCGACGCCTTCAGGATCACCGGCAGCCCGATCTTCTCCGCGGCCGCTCGGGCGTGCTCGCCCGACTCGAGCACCCCGGTGCCCGGCAGCACCGGGACCCCGGCCGCCTCCATGGTCTGGCGCGCGCGGACCTTGTCACCCATCAGCCGCATGTGCTCGGGATCGGGTCCGATGAACACCATCCCGCACTTCTGCACGGCCTTGGCGAACTCGGCCCGCTCGGACAAAAAGCCGTAGCCGGGGTGGACCGCGTCGGCGCCCGAGATCTCGGCGGCGGCGATCAGGTTGGGGATGTTGAGGTAGCTCTTGGTCGCGGGGCCCGGGCCGATGCAGACGGCCTCGTCGGCGAAGCGGGTGTGCAGCGCCATCTCGTCGACGGTCGAGTAGACCGCCACGGTCTTGATGCCCATCTCGCGGCACGCCCGAATCACACGCAGGGCAATCTCCCCACGATTGGCGATCAGCACCTTGCGAATCTCGGTCACAGGCGTCGCACCCTGAACAGCTTGGTCCCAAACTCGACCGGCACCTGGTTGGCCACGAGCACCTCCTCGATCACGCAGCCAAACTCGGCCTCGATCTCGTTGAACAGCTTCATCGCCTCGACGATGCAGACCGTCCGTCCGGCGCTGACGGTGTCGCCGACCTTGACGAACGACGGCGCGTCCGGGCGCGGCTGCGAGTAGAAGGTGCCCACGAACGGCGAGGTGATGTAATCCGAGTGGTCGGGCTCGGCCGAGGTCTCGCCGCGCGGCGGCTGGTTGGCCGCTGGTGTCGGCGCGACCGGCATGGCGGCTGGCAGCGGAGCCGCGATCGGTGCGGCCACGGTGGTCAGCTCGCCGCCGCGGCGCAGCAGGATGCGTTGGTCACCGGTCTCGATCTCGAGCTCGTCGAGATGAAAGCGCTTGAACAGCTTGGCGAGCTCGCTGACGTAGGCGATGTCGGGCAGCTTGGAGTCGTGATCGGACATGTCGGAGTCGGAGCGCTGAGGGCCCGCGCCAGTCTAGGCGTCATCGCGGCGCCACGCGAGATCGTGGTCGACCTCTCGAAAAAGCCGCCCGCGCCGACGCTGAAGCGGGGTTCAGGTCAGCGCAGAAGGGCGGCCAGGGCGTGGAGCGCGAGGCGGTAGGATGCGGCCCCAAGGCCCATGATCACGCCCGCGCAGACCGGGGCGGTCAGCGACTCGCGGCGAAAACCCTCGCGCGCGTACAGGTTCGAGAGGTGGACCTCGATGGTCGGGAGCCCGACTCCCGCGATCGCGTCGCGCAGCGCGACCGAGGTGTGCGTGTAGCCGCCGGGGTTGATCACCATCCCGCGGGCCGGAGGATCCACACTTTGCGAGCTCGACTCGGGCACACTCGAATCGGCCTGTGCAGCGGGGATCGCAGCGGGCCCGAAGCCCGCGACGCTGAAGCCCGCGAAGCTGTGGATGCGATCGATCAGCTG
>DATLLB010000303.1:0-2714 GCA_035538075.1 Enhygromyxa sp. | reverse complement strand
GGTGATCGGCGTCGGCACCCGCACCTGCTTGGGCCCGCCGACCTCGCGCTGCAGCTCGACGCGAGCGCCGACGCTCCGCGTGTTGCCGGCGTGGCCGTCGAGCTCGACCGCGAGCCATGCGTTTTGCGATCCACTCTCGTTGCGCCACAGCTTGGTGCTGGTCCCATACGGTCCGCCGCTGTCGACGATCAGCAGATCTTCGTCGCCGTCGCGATCGAAGTCGAAGACCAGCAGCCCGCGACCTTGGCCGCGATCATCGAGGCCGAGCTCGAGCGCGGCCTCGCTGAAGCCGGCCTCGCCGAGCAGCTGCGAGTCGTTGCGCCAGAACCGAAGCGGCTCGTCGATGAAGAACCCGCCCGGTGGACCGTGGGGCACGTAGAAGCCGTTGGCCTCGACGAGATCGAGATCGCCGTCGTTGTCGGGATCGAAGAACGCGGTGCCCCAGCCCCAGCCGCCGTCGTGGACCTCGTGCGCCTGGCCGAGCTCCTCGAAGCAGCGCGGACCCTTGCTGCGATACAGCCGGTTGCCGCCCTTGCCACACACCAAGTTGCCGCACTCGAGCGAGTCCTCGGGCGAGAAGATCGCGCTCACGTACCAGTCGAGGTGACCGTCGCCGTCATAGTCGCCGAAGGTCGAGCCCATGCCGTTCTTCTCGAGCGAGACGCCCGCGCGCGGCGTGCCGTCCACGAAGGTGCCGTCGCCCGCACTCCAAAACAGCCGGCTGGTGCCGTTGTCGCTGACGACCGCGAGATCGAGCCAGCCATCTTCGTCGAGGTCGACGAACGCGGGCGCGAACGCGTGCATGCCGGCCGGGTTCTTCATCAGCATCGAGGCCCCGGCCGCGAGCGTGCGATCTTCATAGACGCCGTCGCCGACGTTGCGCAGCAGTCGAGCGTGAGCGGTGTGCTCGGTCGGCGCGCTGCCGGGGCGCCACTCGGTCGTGTAGAGATCCAGCCAGCCGTCGCGGTCGTAGTCGCCGACCGCGATCGAGAAGCCGAAGTGCGGCTCGCCGTCGTCGAGCGCGAGCCCGCGTAGCTGCGCCTCCTCGACGAACCCGGCCTCGCCGCTCTCGCGCAGCGTGTTGCGGTAGAACCAAAAGCGGGCCGGGTCGCCGAAGCTGGTCACGTAGAGATCGAGATCGTCGTCGCCGTCGACATCGACCCACGCGGCGCCGTTGCCATGGAAGTCGTCGACCAACCCGAGCTGCGCGCCGACATTTTCGAAAGCCTGGCCCTCGAGGTTGCGAAGCAACGCACCGGGACCGACGCGCGCGAGGTAGATGTCCGGCCAGCCGTCATCGTCGAAGTCGCCGACCGCCGCGCCGCCGCCTTGCAGGTACATCTTGCACGGCGTCGTCACCCAGCCCTCGCCCGCGGGATCGCAGCCCGGCGGCCACTCGCCGGGGAAGTACGCGGTGTCGACCAACCCCAGCTCCGCGCTCGCGTCGACGAAGCTCAGGGTGATCGGCTCGCCCATCCCCAGCGGCTGCGCGGGCGCATCCCAGGGCTCGCACGCGAACGGATCCTCGCCGTCGGTCTCGCTCCCGGAGGTCTCGCTCGGCGAGCTCGTGAAGCTCTCGTCCTCGTCGCTGGCGATCGACGGACCACCGCAGCCGAGCAGCGTGAGCGCAGCGAGCACCGACCAACGCACACGAGCAGCATAAAGGATCGGCCGACCGCTGCTAAGGTGTGCGCGTGACCGAAGAAGCTCGGCCAAGCTTGCTACGCAAGGTGCTGCGCGCAGCGTCGATCGTCACGCTCGTGCTGCTGGTCGCCGGCCTCGGGCTGCTGCTCGCGCGACCCGAGGCGCTGCTCTTTCATCCCACGCCGTGGATCGAGCGCACGCCCGCCGCGATCGGCCTGCCGTTCGAGCGCGTCGAGATCGAGACCGAGGACGGCGAGACGCTGGTCGGCTGGTACGTGCCCGCCGAGGGCGAGTCCGAGGGCGTGATCCTCTATTGCCACGGCAACGCCGGCAACATCGGCGGTCGCGTGCACATGCTGCCCGAGCTGCGCGCACTCGGTCATGCGGTGCTGATCTTCGACTATCGCGGCTACGGTGAGAGCAGCGGTCGGCCGACCGTCGCCGGCACGCGCCTCGACATCGAGGCCGTGTGGAACCACCTCGTGGGCGAGCGCGGCCATGCGCCCGAGCAGATCGTGTTGTGGGGTCGCTCGCTCGGCGGGGCGATCGCGATCGATCAGGCCGCACGCGCGAGCGAGGCCGGCACGCCTCCGCGCGCGCTGATCGTCGAGTCGAGCTTCACGTCCACGCTCGACATCGGCGCGGAGCTCTACCCGTGGCTGCCGGTCCGCTGGCTCGGACGCAAGCTCGATTATCCCTCGCGCGAGCGAATCGCCAAGGTCGCGGCGCCGATCTTGATCGCCCACTCGCCCGACGATGATCTGATCCCCGCCAGCCACGGCGACGCGCTGCTCGAGGCGGCGCGAGCCGGCGTTGCGAGCGAGACCGCGTTCGTGCAGCTCGACGGCGGCCACAACGAAGGCCACCTCGCGCAGCCGCAGCACCGCGCCGCGGTGCTCGGGTTACTTCGCTGAGCACTACTTCGGCAAGAAATCGCGATCGAGCACGGTCTTGCGCCCGTCTTCCTTCGCGCGATCGATCGCCCGATCGCACAGATCCCGCAGCTTCTCCGAGAGCACCTCCGCGACGTTGTCGGCGGTGCGCATGCCGTCCCCCGCCGCGCGGATGTA
>DATLLB010000302.1:0-7924 GCA_035538075.1 Enhygromyxa sp. | reverse complement strand
CCACGTCGGTCGACTCGCACGAAT
This sequence comes from Enhygromyxa sp., assembly GCA_035538075.1. Classification (GTDB taxonomy): domain Bacteria; phylum Myxococcota_A; class Polyangia; order Nannocystales; family Nannocystaceae; genus Plesiocystis. The sequence goes on along the minus strand of DATLLB010000302.1, from coordinate 7,900 downwards.
CGAGCACAGCCTGCACCACCCGGACCTGGTCGACCGCCTCGAAGCGAGCACCTCGTGCACCAACGACCTCGGTCGACCCGCGCGATCGCTGCCCTTCATGCGACGAGCAGCCCGGTCGACCCGCACGATCGCTGCCCTTCGTGCTCCGACCGAGCGGGTCGACCCGCGCGATCGCTGCCCTTCGTGCTCCGACCGAGCCGGTCGACCCGCGCGATCGCTGCCCTTCGTGCTCCGACCGAGCCGGTCGGGTCGCGAAAGGGGTGCCCGAGGTGCATCTTCGACCCGAGTCGATCGCTACCACGCTAGCCACCACCGCACGATCGACCCCGGTCGACCCCCTCTGCGACTGCACGAGTTGCACCTCCGCTGAAACTCGCCTGCGTCAAACCGCCCGCAAGCCGCACGGTCGCGGCAGGTCGCCTCGCTCACCAATCGCCCCTCGCACATTCGCAGCGCGAGGCGCTCTGCTAACTTGACCCAGTGCGCGTACCTGCAAGCTTGGTGATGCTGCTCGCGACCGCGACCGCCTGCGCCTCGACCCAAACCCTGAGCGCCGACGTCGACTTCAGCTTCCGCGATCAGAACGGCATGGGCTGGGTGAACCACGAGGGCGTGGTGTCGGTCACGTTCACCTTCGCCGACGAGGACGGCTCGCTGACGTTGAGCGGGAAGCGTCACCATGCCGATCTCCTGCTGACGGGCGTGGCGCCCGACATGGAGGTCACCGAGGCGGAGTACCACGTCTACGAGACCTTGCCGCTGCACGACGTCAGGCGGACCCGCAAGACGATCACGTTCGAGCTCGACCCGGGCCATGATCACCTCACGGGCAGCTGCGCACCCACGACGATCGAGGGACTCGACCGCACCACCCACTACGAGTGCACGATCGCGGGCTTCGAGTGGCACTCGATCGCGACGCTCCCCGAGCTCCATCACCCGATCGTGCTCGACGCAGACACCCGCGCGAAGACGCGAATCGTCAACACGATGACGGGCAGTACGACGCCGGGCTTCGGCCAGCGAGTGGTGCGCGAGGAATGAGCCGCTAGCTCGGCGGCAGCGGGTCGCGGTAGATGAGGTCGACGTCGAGCCGCACGCCTTCGAGCGCCGCGAGCGTGAGCGTCTCTCCTGCCCCGGCTTCGCTGAGCATCCAGATGCCTTGCTCGTTCCGGCGCCAAGACTCGAGCTTCGGCCGGCGCTGGGAGACCAGCAGGTACTCGCGGAGGCTCGGCAGGTGGCGGTAGTGCTCGAACTTCTCCCCGCGATCGTAGGCCTCGGTCGAGTCGTCGAGCACCTCGACCAGCAGGATGGGATTGGTGATTGCGTCGCGATCGATATCGGAGACCGCGAGCGCTCCACAAACGACGCTGAGGTCGGGGTACGTGGTCAGGTCAGTTGCTTCAATGCGGACACGAGCCGTGGAGCTGAAGCCCCGACACTGACGGCCATGCAGCGCCGACCCGATGGCTCCCGTGATCGATGCCACGAGCGCACCGTGCTGCGGTGGGCCGCACGGTCGCTCTCGCACCACGCCGGCGACATACTCGTGCCTGGTCAGGCTGGCCGCCTCGGCTTCGAGGTATTCGGCGTAGGTCATGCGCGTCAGCGCGGCCACGGGATCACGATAACACAGTGACCCGCAGCGTACCCATGCGGGTCGGGCTGTCGGGATCATCCATGTCCGCGACCACGTCGAATTCCCACCCACCATTGCCCTGCGAGTGCAGCTCGAGCCCCTCGAGCTTCAACCGACTCGGCTCGCCCTCGGCGTCGACGATGTCGGCGGTGCGCACGTCATCACCGTCGAGGATGCCGAAGCGACAGCCGACCACGACGCCGTCTCGATAGGTGTCCGGCGAGTCCTCGGCGCCGGCGACGAACGCCACGCGACCATCGGGCAGCGCCGCAGCATCGCAGAAGCCCAGACGCACGCCGTGCACCCGCCCGAGCTCGTACTGCCGCACGCGTTCGAGGCCTGGCAGCGCGCCGCCGTCGAGCCAAGCGAGGAGCTGCGCGAGGTCGAGATCACCGGTCGCGTCGACCGGCCGCAGCTCGCCGCGCGCGGCCCCGTTGCCGCGTTGAAAAAGCCGCAGCACGCCATCGACCACGACCGCCCCTTCGATGTTCAGCTCTGACCCGGCGAACTCGAGCTCGGCTCGCAGCATCGCGTACAGCGATCGCGCGTCGATGACCCGCACGTCGTGATCGGGCGAGACCACGATCAAGCGCTCGCGCGCCGCGGTCGATCCCGATCCAAACGCGATCAACCGGCCATCCGTCACCGTCACGCAAGCCTCCAGATCGAGCTTGAGCGCCTTGTTGCCGGTCGCCTCGCCGAAGCTCCGGCGACCGTCCTCGGCGCGCGGCAGCAGCAGCGACTCGAGCGTGCCGGTGCGCTCGTCGAGCAGCGCGAGCGCGTTGACGTCGTCCTGCGTGATCACGACCCGCCCACCCCAGCGTCGCACGGCCGAGCCGGCGCGCACGTGAGCGGCGACGTCGAGCTCGGGCGCGGCGGCGGCGAAGCGCAGCGGCTGCATGATCCCAAGCTCGGCGCGCAGCTGCGGATCGCAGCGCGCGTGCAGGACTGGCGTCGGCATCACAACACCATCACAACACCATGGCTTCGCACGCGACCAGGGCCGAGCGCATGAACGCGGCGAAGCGCTCGGCCTGCGGCTCACGCAGCGCCGTCGAGGTCAGCACCGCGCCGACCCAGCCCTCGCGATGCCAGATGCCGCCGCCGTCGAGCTTGGCCAGCTCCGGCTCGGCCGCGTGCGGCCACGGCATGACGTACCAGTACGCGTCGGCGTAGCTGCCGTCGCCCGGCGTCATGCCGACGCCGACGCTGCGCGTGACGTCGCTGTCGGGATCGTCGGTACGCTCGCGCTCCAGCACCAGCAAGATCGCGATGTCGAAGTTGTGCGGCCAGCAGCGGACCGGCGTCGCGCGAGGATCCTGGGCCGCGAGCTCGCGCAGCGCTCGATCGCCGTTGGCGAACCACCGCGTCAGCTCGACCAGCGCGTGCGGCTGCCAGCCGCCGAAGGGCTCGCCCGCGCCGCTCGGATCGACGCGATGACTGGGAAGATCGTGCTCGGGCCTGCGCAGCTCGAAGTCGTCGCGGCCGAGCGCCTTGCCGACCGCACGCTCGAGCTCGTCGAACACGTCGGCGAAGCGGCGCCCGGCCAGCGGCAGCGACAGCAACGTGCGCTCGTTGTCGCCTTCGCCCCGCAGCAGCTCGATGGTCACGTCGGGGAACCGCAGCAGCGCCCGCAGCTCCGGCTTGCCCACGTGGGTCTGGCTGAGCAGCCCGCGGTGGGCCTGCGACCACTCGAGGTTGGTGTGCGAGTGATCGGAGCGCGGCTCGACGAGCGTGGTCCCGAGCGCCGAGACGATCTGCGCGGCCCAGTGCAGCTGCTTGCGGGTGTCCTCGAGATCGCTCGCTCGCGGCCGCGTCAGCGGCTGCCAGTGGGCGATGGTGTCGGAGAAGTCGATGGTCGCCATGATGTGCGCTGCCGGTCGCCGGCGAGTCAGGGTTACCAGACTCGCCGCCGCGCTGCCCGGCGTGCGCTCGATCGCAGCAGCGCGCGGCTGGGGTGCCGAAAGCCGCTCACGCGCGCTCGCCCCCGGTGTAACAATCACTCGATGCCGATCACGGCCACAGCGATGCTCGCGTTGCTCGTGCTCGCGCCGCCCCAACCCGACGGGCAGACCGACGAGCCAGAGGAGTCGGAGCCAGAGCCGGAGTCGGAGCCAGAGCCCGAGCGCAGCTGGCAGGCCGAGCTGTTCGTCGACGTCGCCTACGGCTTCAACTCGAACTTCCCGGACAACCATGTCTACCGGGGCATGTACACCAACCCGCGCACCAACGAGCTGTCGGTCGCGGCCGTCGGCGCGTTCGTGAAGCACCGCATCACGCCGCGCGAGCCGTGGCAGTTCGAGCTGGGCTTTCACGCGGGCGCGGCCGTCGACGCGCTGACCTCCAACGAGCCGATCCCCGGCGGGCCCGATGGCAAGTTCGCCGGCTCCGAGGTCTTCAAGCACATCGCGCTGGCCAACGCGGGCTTCGAGATCCGCAAGACCAAGACCTTCCTCGGCGCCGGCGTGTTCGTGAGCCCGCTCGGGCTCTCGACCTTCTGGACCAAGGACAACTGGAACTACACGACGCCGTGGGAGAACAACGTCGTGCCCTACTACCTCACCGGCGCGAAGATTGCCCAGGCGCTGCCCGGCAACCTCGAGCTCGCCGGTTGGGTGGTCAATGGCTTTCAGACCTACGCGGACCTCAACTCGGTGCCGAGCGGGATCGTGAGCCTGACGTGGAAGCGACCAGAGGTGGAGGTCGGGCCGCCGCGGACCGGCACCAACTCGCTCACGGTCGCGACCTTCGTCTACTTCGGGCCCGAGAGCGTCGATCTGCATCCGGCCGATTGGTTGGTGTACTGGGACACGTGGGTGGTCTGGAACTTCGATGACCACTTCGGCATGGCGGCCGTGTGGGATCTCGGCGTCGATCGAGTCGGCCGGGTCGGCGATCGACCGCTCGATCCCGACGGCGGGCAGCAGCTCTACACCGGCGGCGCCGTGCAGGCGCGCGGGACCGTATTCGAGCGCGAGCATGTGCGCATGGATCTCGCGCTGCGACCCGAGGCTTCGTGGGATCGCGACGGTCGCTTCTTTGGTGTCGAGCAGTGGCTGATCTCGGGCACCGCGACCGCGAGCATGTTCATGTGGGACCACCTGCTGCTGCGCGCCGAGTACCGCTACGACTATTCGACCGCCGCGCGAGGGTTCTTCTATCGCGACGAGTTCGGCAGCGACGACGCGATCGGGCTCGCTCGCGATCAGCACACCGTGTTCCTGTCGCTGACCGCGTGGTGGGACTTCTGGTTCGGGCGCGCGCGGCAGCCATGACGCCGCGCCACGCGGCGGACCGGTGCTGGTAGACTGCGGCGTGCTCAAGACGCTCAGCTGGTTCCTGCTCGTCCCGGCGGTCCTGTTCGCGGTGATGATCCCGTTCATGCTGATCGACGGCGACCCCGATGCGGCGATGGGCGGCGTGCTCTTCGTCGGCCTGCTCGGGGTGCCCGGCTTCCTGATCCGACGCGCCGCGATCACCCGGCAACGCGAGAGCGAGCTGCGCGAACAGATGGTCGGGTTCGTGCGCACCCACGACGCGTTCGCGATCAACGAGCTCGCCGCCCACATCGGCAAGACCCCCGGCGAGGCGCAGGCGCTGCTCAACCGCGACATCGCTCGCTATCGCCTGCCGCTGGTCATGCACCGCGCGAGCGGTCGCTACCTGCGGCTCGATCGTCTGTCGACGGCCGCGCAGGTGGCTGAGAAGTGTCAGAGCTGCGGCGGATCGCTCGGCAACGAGATCGTGTTCGCGGGCGAGCAGCTCACGTGCACGTACTGCGGCAGCGTGGTGCAGACGCACGCGGTCCAGGCACCCGGCTATCCACAACCAAGCTGGCATGGCGCCCACGCCCACGGCGGCCACGCTGCCAACCCTTGGGGGCGAGTATGAGGCCATCATGATCATCGGCGAAGTCCGCAGCATCGATCGAGTCCGCGAGATCCTCGTCGGCGCGCGCACGATCGCGGTCCTCGGCGCCTCGATCCACGAGGAGCGACCGGCTCACTACGTGCCCGAGTATCTGCATCACCGCGGCTATCGGATCATCCCCGTCAATCCGCTGCACCGCGGCATGACCGGCTGGGGCGAGCCCTATCGAGCCACGCTCGGCGAGCTGACCGAGCAGATCGACATCGTCGACGTGTTTCGGCATCCGGGCTTCTTGCCTGGGCATCTGGCCGACTTCCTTGGCATGCAGCCGGCTCCCAAGGTCGTGTGGTTTCAGCTCGGGATCCGCAACGACGAGGTCGCCGCCAAGCTGATCGCGGCCGGGATCGAGGTCGTGCAGGACCGCTGCACGCTCGCGGATCACCGGCGGCTCGTGCCATGATGCTCGCAGCGCATGGGAACGTACCTCGCTGACTGGCTCGAGCTCGCGGTCCGCTGGGCCCACCTGATCTTCGGCGCCGCGTGGATCGGGACCTCGTTCTACTTCAACTGGCTCAACAACCACATCCGCGCGCCCGAAGAGGACGACCGGTTGGGTGGCGCCGGCGTCGACGGGCAGCTGTGGTCGATCCACGGCGGGCACTTCTATCGAGTGCTCAAGTACAAGGTCGCGCCGGAGAAGCTGCCCAAGACGCTGCACTGGTTCAAGTGGGAGGCATACCTGACCTGGGTCACCGGCGCGCTGCTGCTCGGGCTCGTCTACTATCTGGATCCGGCGCAGTTTCTGATCGACCCCAACGTTCGGCTGCTCTCGCCGGGCGTGGCGATCGGGCTGAGCTTCGCGGCGCTGGTGATCGGCTGGGTGGTCTACGATCTCGCCTGCCGCTCGCCGCTCGGGCGACTCCCGGGCGTGTTTGCGCTGCTCGGCTTCGCGGTGATGACCGGCGTCGCCTACGGGCTCACGCACACGTTTGGCAGCCGCGCCGCCTACATCCACGTGGGCGCGATGCTCGGGACCATGATGGCGGCGAACGTGTTCTTCGTGATCATCCCCAAGCAGCGCAAGACCGTGGCGGCGATGGTCGCGGGCGAGCAGCCGGATCCGCGGTGGAACCAGGATGCCGCGCAGCGATCGCTGCACAACAACTACATGACGCTGCCGGTGCTGTTCATCATGCTGAGCAGCCACTTCCCGTTCACGTATGGGCACGCGTGGAACTGGGGGCTGCTCACTGCGATCGCGCTGATCGGCGGCGGCGTGCGGCACTGGTTCAACCTGCGGGGGCGCGGCGTCGCCAACGTGTGGCTGCTGCCGGCTGCGGCGGTGGGGATGCTCGCGCTCGCGTTCGTGGCCAAGCCGAAGAGCTACGCGGACTATCGCAAGGTCGGGTTCGACGAGGTGCGCACGATCATCGGCGAGCGCTGCGTCACCTGCCACTCGGCTGCGCCGACGCATGGCGGGTACAAGTCGGCGCCGCAGGGGGTGATGTTCGACAAGCCCGAGCAGATCGCGAGCATGGCTCCGCGGATCAATAGTGCGGTGGTGGTCGCGAAGACGATGCCGCTCGCCAATCAGACCGGGATGACGGACGAGGAGCGGGAGATCATCGCAGCCTGGATCGCACAGGGGGCCGACGTGATGGCCGTGGGGGAGCCGAAGTGAGTCGGTTTGCGATCGCGAGCGAGCGGGTGATCACGCCCGAGGGCGTGCGGGCTGCGGCGGTGATCGTCGAGGGGGAGCGGATCGTCGACGTCGTGGATCGCGACGCGGTGCCGAGCGGCGTGCCGTGTGAAGACTTTGGCGAGCTGGTGCTGATGCCCGGGCTGGTCGACTGCCACGTGCATGTGAACCAGCCTGGGCGCACGCACTGGGAGGGCTTCGAGACGGCCACGCGCGCGGCTGCTTCGGGGGGCGTGACGACCCTCGTGGACATGCCGCTCAACTGCTTGCCGGTGACGACCACGGTGGCTGGGCTCGAGGCGAAGCTCGGCGACTGCGGGGCGCACTTGTGGATCGACGTGGGGTTCTGGGGAGGCGTGGTGCCGGGCAACGCGGGCGAGCTGACAGGGCTCGCTGCCCGTGGGGTGCTCGGGTGCAAGGCGTTTTTGTGCGACTCGGGGATCCCGGAGTTTCCGGCCAGCGACGAACACACGCTGCGCGCGGCCATGCTTGCGCTGGCTTCGGCCGGCATTCCCCTGCTCGCTCATGCGGAGATCGAAGGGCCCGCACCCGAGCTCGAGCTGGATCATCACAGTCATGGCTGCTGGCTACATAGCCGGCCGGCTGCGTGGGAGGAGGCTGCGATCGCACTGCTGATCCGGCTGTGTCGCGAGACCGGCTGCCGCGTGCACATCGTGCACCTCTCGGCCGCG
>DATLLB010000301.1:0-6293 GCA_035538075.1 Enhygromyxa sp. | reverse complement strand
GCGCTCGCCTGCTGCACGAGCGCGAGCGAGGCGTCGCTGCCCAGCCATCGCTGCATCGCGCACGCCTGCGTACGCGCGCGCGTCCACTCGCGATCGAATTCGTCGAGCTCGGCGAGCAGCTCGCGGGTGCGCTCGGGCGCCAGCGCAGGCGCGGCTTGGCCCAGCCGCGCGGCGATCCGCTCGCGCTGCGCAGGCCAGCTCGGGAGCGCGAGCTCGGCGAGCGTGCAGCTGTGCGGCTGGTTGCTCGCCGGTCGAGCGAGCAGCCCGTAGCCGAGCCCGAGCACGCCGACCGCCACGATCGCCAGTGAGAGACCCGTCAGCGCCCAGCGACGCCGCCGCGACGCGAAGCGACGCAGGTGCCCGAGCAAGCTCGCGAGCTCGTCGTAGCGATCGCCTGGACGATCGGCGAGACCGCGACGCAGCAGCGCGAGCAGCTGGGCAGGCGCACGCGCGCTGCGGGCAGGCTCGCGCGGCCCCGCAGCGATCGCCTCGCGTAGAGCCGCCGGCGTCGACCCGGCGAACGGCCGCTCGCCGACCAGCGCCTCCCACAGCGCGACGCAAAAGCCGAACTGATCGGCGCGGGCATCGGGCACGCCACCGACCAGCTGCTCCGGCGCCATGTAGGCCGGCGTTCCAACCAGCAGCGGCGCGGGCTCGACCGTGCTGTCGAGCATCGTCTGCGGGATCGAGTCGTCGGCGAGCTCGCGGGTGTCGAGCCGCAGCTCGGGCTCGACGCTCGGCTCGGCCCGCGCCTCGGCGAGGTGCTGGACCACGCCGAAGTCGCTGACCAGCACGCGCCCGTCGTCGCCGATCAGCACGTTGTCCGGCTTGAAGTCGCCGTGGACCAACGCGGCCGCGTGCGCGGCCGCGAGGCCCTCGCCCGCGCGCAGGTAGACCTCGAGGATCGTGCGCCAGTCGTGCTGGCCCTGCTGCCAGGCGCGGAGCGTCTGACCCTCGACGTACTCCATCGCTACGAACAGCTCGTTGTTGCTCTCACCGACGTCGTAGACCCGCACGACGTTGGGGTGGGTCAGGCGAGCCATGACCGCCGCCTCGGCGAGCAGCTGCGCACGCGCTCGACGGTGACGACGGAGCGTGTCGTCGCGCAGCAGCTTGACCGCGATCATGCGATCGAGCTGGCCATCGTGCGCGGCCCAGACCTCACCGAGGCCGCCACGCCCGACGTTGGCCAGCAGGCGATAGCGACCGACCGTCAGCGGCTGCTCGCCCGGCTGCTCGCCAAACAACGCGCGATGAGCCTGCGCTCGGGCGCGGCGCAGCTCCGCGTCCGGGGCCGTGCCGAGCTCGGCGAACGCCTGGCTGAGCGGGCTCGTGACGTCGCCCTCGGACACGCGGGGAATCTACCAAGCCGACACGTGATCGCGTATCGTGATCCGGTGAGCGAACGAGCGCGCAGCGACGCAGAGTTGCTCGCGGCCTGGCGCGAAGGTGATCGGCGAGCCGGCGGCGAGCTGTTCGGTCGCTACTTCGACGAGCTCTACGGGTTCTTCTACAACAAGGTCGGGACCTCCGACGACGCGCAGGACCTCGTCCAGCAGACCCTGCTCGCGTGCGTGCGCAACCGCGATGGGTTCCGCGGCGACGCCAGCTTTCGCACCTACTTGTTCACCGTCGCGCGCTCGCGGCTGATCGATCGTCACCGCCAGCGCGCGCGGATCGGCGAGCTCGCCAGCGTCGGCTCGCTGCGCGACCCCGGGCAGTCGCTCAGCACCTGGTTTCGCAAGCGCGAGCGCGCGAGCAAGCTGCTCGACGCGCTCGCCGGGCTCAGCCTCGATCACCGACTCGCGCTCGAGCTCCACTATGTGCAGGGCTTTCACGGCTCCGAGCTCGCGACCGTGCTCGGGCTCCCGGAGGGCACGGTGCGATCACGGCTGCGTCGAGCCAAGGCCGCGCTGCTCGAGCGCCTCGGCAGCTCGCGCGAGTGATCACCTGCGCCACGCCTGCGCGTCCCTCAGCGTGCACGCGATCAACACCCGATCCTCGGTCGACACCGGGCTCAAGCTGACCTCGACCGCAACCTCGATCCCGTCCTTCCGCTGCCCGCGTAGGCTCAGCGCCGCGCCCATCGGCCGCACGCTCGGCGCAGCCACATACCTGCTCACGTGCCCGCGATGGCGCTCGCGCAGCTCGGTCGGGACCAGGATCTCGACCGGCTGCCCGATCAGCTCGTCCCGCGCGTAGCCGAACATCCGCTCGAGCTGGGCGTTGACCCGCACGATCGTCCCCGCCGCATCGATCACACAGGTCGCGTCGGGAGCCGACTCGAGCAGGCCCTCGACCTCGCGCTCGCTTCGGCGCCGCTCGGTGACGTCGCGGCCGACCAGATACACCGCGCCCTCCTCGGGGATCGATCGCAGGTTCCAGTGCACCCACCTGCGTCCGCCATTGGCCGCGCTCACCCGCACCTCCAGCTCACCGCCGCCAGAGCCCGCCCAGATCTCGTCCAGCGCCGCCGCAGCCCGCTCGCGATCCTCGACCACGACCAGCTCGACGAAGCGCCGCTCCGCCCGCGCGCTCGCGGACCAGCCGAGCAGGCGATTCCACGCCGCGTTCGACTGGCTGAGCCTGCCCGCACGATCGACGATCGCCAGCAGATCCACGGACAGATCGAAGAACCGCTCGCGCTCCTGCTCGGTGCGGCGCTGCTCGGCCAGCGCGGTCACCCACTCGCGCACCTCGGCGGCCAGCTCTGCGGCCGACTGCAGGCGCTCGTCCATGTTCTTCGCGAGCCCGCGCAGGCACACGCGCTCGAGCTGCGGCGGGACGCCGGGGAGCTTCTCGCTCGGAGCGATCGGCGGGGTGGTGACGACGGCGTCCATGATCTCGTCGAGCGTGCCGCTGCGAAACGGCGGCTCGCCGGTCAGGATCTCGTAGAGGATCGCCGCGAGCCCGTACACGTCGGTCCGTTGATCGATGCGATCGATCAACCCCAGCGCCTGCTCCGGCGCCATGTAAGCCGGAGTCCCGAGTAGCTGCCCCTGCATGGTCTTCGAGGCGTCCTCCGCTGCGGACCCGCCAACCAGATCCTGGGCGCCGTCCGGCTCACCGAGCTGCTTGGCCAGCCCCCAGTCGAGCACGACCACCTCGCCATAATCGCCGACGATCACATTGTCGCCCTTGAGATCACGGTGAATGACCCCTCGCGAATGTGCGAACGCCACGGTGTTGCAGACGCTGGTGAAGTGCCCGAGCAGATCGAGGAATCGCCCCGACACCAGCGGCAATCCCTGCGCGACCCGATCACGATGAAACTCCGCGATCACCTCCAGCAACGTGCGACCTCGCAGAAATCGCATCGTATAGAAGCAGTGTCGGCCGTCTTCGGTGGTCGAGTAATCATAGACCGGGACGATGCCGGGGTGATCGAGCTGCCCGGTCAGCCGCGCCTCACGAAAGAAGCGGGCGCGATTGGCCGGCGAGTCGGCCTTGTCACGGCGCAATCGCTTGAGCGCGACCTCGCGGTCGAGCACCTCGTCGTACGCGCGCCAAACCTCGCCGATGCCCCCGGACGAGTGCAGCCCTCGCAAGGTGATGCGCTCGCGCGCCACGATCGGCAAGCCGGCCAATGTATCGTCGGGGCCCGGCTCGGCGCGTGTGGGCAGCGGCAGGGTCAGCGTCGCGTGGTCGTGGTTGTCGTCGGACACGGCACAGCTCTCTGCGAGCAACCATGACATATGGTCTATGCTCGCAGCCATGACCGACGCGCCCGAGTACGCCGACCCCAACCGCTACTCGGAGCTGGCCGGCTTCGAGGGCGAATATCGTGATCTGTGGTGGAATCGCGACTTCCTCGAGCTGCTGGCCCGACGCTGGCGCCTGGCCGAGCGCCGCGAGCTGCTCGATGTCGGCTGCGGGGCCGCGCACTGGGGCTTGACGGTGCTGGGCCTGATGCCGGCCGACGCCACGCTCACGGGCGTCGACGCGGAGCCGAGCTTCCTCGAGCGAGCGCAGGCCCGAGCGAGCAAGCGCGGCCAAGCCGAGCGCTGCCGGTTCGTGAGCGGTCGCGCCGAGGCCCTGCCGTTCCCGGACGCCAGCTTCGACGTCGTCACCTGCCAGACCGTGCTCATTCACGTGGCCGACGCGAGCGTCGTGATCGCCGAGCTGACCCGCGTGCTGCGACCGGGCGGGATCCTGATTGCAGCCGAGCCCGATAACCTCGCCGGCAACGTCGCGCTGCTCGGCAGCTCGCTCAACACATCCGACGAAGACCTGCTCGCGATCACGGCGCTGCTGAGCACCTGCCAGCGAGGCAAGCGTGCGCTCGGCGAGGGTGACGAGCGCATCGGCCATCGGCTCCCGCAGCTGCTCGCCGACGCTGGGCTCACTGCCTTGCGCTGCCACACCAACGATCGCTGCATGCAGCTGGTCCCGCCCTACGCCGATCCGCAGATGCGCGTGACCCTCGAGCAAGAGCTGGCCTGGGCCGCGCAGGGCATCGCGATCATCTCGGCGACCGAGCACGACTCGCGGCGCCTGCACGAGGCCGGCGGTGGCTCGGCGAGCGAGTTCGCGGTCGGCTGGGCTGCCGTGCAGCGCTGGCTGACCGGCTTCGTGCTCGCGGTCGAGGCCCGCCGGTTCTCGTCCGCGCGTGGGTTCGTGATGTATGTGGCCAGCGGCGAGAAGCCGGCGTGCCCCCCGGCTTGACCAACCTTGCTATCCTTCCCGCCCCGCCCATGGCCGAGCTCAACATCCGCCTGCAGATCGACCCGGAGACGGGCAAGAAAAATTTGATCATCGAGTACGAGTCGGACTCGGACATGCTGCCGATCGAGCACGAGGAGGAGCACCGGCGCCTCGTCAACGCGCTCGTCGAAGGCGGCGTGGTCAAGGCCGAGGAGCTCGGCAAGATCCAGGTCAAGCGCGAGTCGGGCCAGGCGGTCGCGAGCGACGCCGGTGAGGCCACGCCCGAGCAAGAACGCGAGTCCGCCAAGCAGAGTTCGTAAATGACGACACTGGTCCTTGCCGATCGCGAGGCGCTGCGGACGGCGCTCGACTCGGGGTTGATCCCGGCCGAGGTCCAAGCCGCACCGCTGCAGTTCGATGTCGATGATACCGGTCAGCTGCTGATCGACTCGCAGGTCGAGATCAGTCGGGCCGATCGCAAGCGCCTCAAGGACGCGGGCGTGGAGCTGCGCCGCCGCTCGCTGCGATCGGGTCGCAAGCTGCTGTGCTTCGCCGAGGTGCTGCCCTCGGAGCCGGCGCCGGAACCAGCCCCGCCGCTCGGCGAGGTGCTGTTCCTGAGCGAGGGCGACGACGGCTTCTTGCGCCTGAGCGGCGAGCTGCTGCGGCTCGGCAGCGAGGATCAGCGCTTGGCCTTCTACGACGACGAGCGCGGCGTCCGTCGCAACCTCTGCCGCGTCGCGGAGCCGCCTTATTACGCGATCCTGCGCGCGCTCGATCCCGACGATCCGCTGCGCGCATTCACGCCGGTGCGTCCGGGCGGGCGCGTGTGGATCGAGCTCGGCGCGAGCCATCCGCAAGCTGCACGGCTGGAGGGCGAGCCGGGCCAGCTGGTGTTGATCCCGGCGCCGAGCAAGCGGGGCGCCGCTCCGCAACCTTGGCTGCGCATCCCCGATGGCCCCTGGGTTGATCTCCACACGGTGACCACCGTCGAGCTCCCGCGCGCGACCGAGTGGACCCCGAGCAAGCCGAGCAAGCGGCTCGCGGTCGAGCTGCGCTTGGTTCGAGCGCCGCTCAAGCGCGACGCCGATCTCTGGGTCGTGCGCGAGCGTGGGCTCGAGCAGCTCGAGGAGCTGGTCCGCACGGTGCCCGACGAGATCGTCGCGCGCCTGCGGGTCGCGACGGTCGAGCAGCCCGATCCGCTGCGCGGCGGCACCAAGACGATGGTCGTGCTGCGAGCGCGACGCAGCGCCAAAGGTCCGCCTGCGCTCGATCTCGACGCCGAGGCCTACGTGCCCGCGCAGCAGATCCCCGATCTCTATCTACCGGTCGGCATGACCGTCGATCCGCCGCTGCGTCCGAGTCGGCTCCGCGAGCTGCTCGCGACCGAGAGCGATCGCGTGGTCTGGCTCGCGCCCGAGGGCGACGAGGGTCGCCGCGGTCGTAAGTTCGCGCGCGAGACCCTGGCCGAGTCCGCGTTCGTGCCCTTGTCCGAGTGGGTCGACTATCTCGTCGGCGCGCACGCCAACGCGCTCACGCCCTGGGTGCGCAGCACCATCTTCGACCTCGACGCCTACGTCGCCCTCAACGTCGAGTGGGCCGAGGGTGCGCCGCCGAAACCAGCCGAGCCCAAGCGCAAGCCCAAGCCGGAG